>JAYFPL010000109.1:0-11886 GCA_034927775.1 Anaerovorax sp.
TATGCAAGCGCATAATCCTTTGCCTTACCAGACTTATCCTGATAAATTGCGATCAAACTAGGTACGCCTCTGCCTTCAAGATATTGGCTGCGAACAGTATGTCCAGGTCCCTTTGGAGCAACCATAATAACATCAATATAATCCTCAGGAATAATTTGATTGTAATGAATGTTAAAGCCATGTGCAAACATAAGCACATCGCCTTCCTTCATATGCTTAGAAACCTGTGCCTTATATATATCTGCAGCAAATTCATCGGGAACAAGCATCATTACCAAATTTCCCTTTTCTGCAGCTTCTTCTACTTCCATAACCTTAAGGCCGGCTTCTTCTGCTTTTGCCCAGCTTGCAGAACCTTTTCTAAGACCAACCACAACATTAACTCCACTATCCTTTAAATTCTGTGCATGAGCATGTCCCTGGCTTCCATAACCGATAATAGCTACGGTTTTTCCGTCTAACAAGCTCAAATTGCAATCTGCGTCATAATACTTTGTGATCATTTCGTTCTCTCCTTTTTCATACTTTTATCTTTAAACAATACGTAATACATTTATTATGATTTTAACGATTTGATGTTATATGTGATAATTTACAGGGCCTCTGCTCAAGGCAGTAATTCCGGTTCTGCAAACCTCCAGAACTTCATACTCACCCAATACCGTTAAAAATCCATCAAGTTTATTTTGTTCACCAGTAAGTTCTAAAACCATACTTCCAACTGATAAATCAATGATTTTTGCTTTAAAAACATTTGCAATTGAAGTTATGTTGCCACGATTGGTTTCATCTGCCGCAACTTTTACAAGCAATAGTTCTCGAACCAAACTAGCGTCCATATTTAATGCAAAAATATCTCTCACTTCCTCTAATTTAGAAGTTTGCGCAATCATCTGCTCTAACATATGTTCATCACCTGTAATTACTAGGGTGATACGTGAAATATCCGGAATGTTAGTAACAGAAACCGTTAAAGAATCAATGTTATATCCACGACGTCCAAATAAACTGGTCACGCGGGTCAGTACACCAGGATGATTATCCACAAGTACGCTTACCACTTTTTTTTGCATTGACATCACGATCCCTCACTTTCCTAGTTAATCCATAATCATATCGTCAATTGTTCCACCTGCCGGAATCATAGGTAATACTTTCTCATCTTTTTCAATGATACATTCAATCCAAACAGGGTCCTTTTGCTTTAATGCTTCTTTTAATGCTTCAGTAAATTCTTTAGGATTAGTTACTCGATATCCTTTTATACCGAATCCTTCTGCTACTTTAATAAAATCGGTCTGTCTTTGCGGATCAGTATGAGAATATCTCTTTTTATAGAAAGTAGTCTGCCATTGCCGTACCATACCTAAAACAGAATTGTTCATTATAATAGTGATAATCGGTAATTCATACGTTTTAACAGTACATGCTTCGTTTAAATTCATATGGAAGGATCCATCACCTGTAATATGAATGACTCTTCTGGAATCGCCTACTGCCAGCTTTGCACCTATCGCTGCCCCATAACCAAATCCCATGGTTCCAAGCCCTCCACTTGTAATAAAGGATCTAGGCTCAACATGTTCAAGGTATTGCGCTGCCCACATTTGGTGCTGACCTACATCAGTGACGTAAACCGTATCTTTTTCGGACATTTCGCAAAGAATCCGAATTATTTGGTGCGGCTTTAATGTGCTGTCGCTGTCGGTTGGCTGATAATCTTTATCCTGCCATACATGGATTTTTTTCATCCATTCCAGATGCTGATTTTCTTCTATATAAGGAAGGATACCGTTAAGTACTCGTTTAACATCCCCTACAATACTATAATCAACATATACATTTTTATTGATTTCACTTTGGTCTATATCAATTTGAATGATTGTTGCTTTTTGTGCAAAATGCTTAGGATTCAGAGCAACTCGATCACTAAATCGTGCACCGATTGCTACCACTACATCGGCATCCCCTATCACATTATTGGTACTGCTTTTTCCATGCATTCCAATCAGACCTAAATTATGCACATCATCATGACATAACACCCCGGCACCCATCATTGTATGTACCGCAGGAATTCCGGCTTTATTTAAAAATGCTTTTAATTCTTCCGCTGCTTCTCCTAAGCTGACACCGCCTCCAAAATAGACAACCGGACGTTGTGCTGCATTAATAACTTCTGCCGCTTTCTCAACTTTATCCAAATCTACTTCCGTACTTTTTGGTACGTTGATACATTCTTTTCTTATAAACTCACACTTTGCTGCAGTAATATCTTTCGGGATATCAATAAGTACCGGACCTTTTCTTCCAGTATTTGCGATTCGGAATGCATCACGAATGGTATCCGCTAATTCCTTTACATCTCTTACCAAGAAATTATGCTTTGTAATCGGCATTGTTATTCCGGTAATATAAATTTCCTGAAACGAATCTCTTCCCAATAGCGAAGTACTGACATTTCCTGTAATAGCTACCATAGGAATGCTATCCATATATGCAGTTGCAATTCCAGTTACCAAATTGGTGGCTCCCGGTCCGCTCGTTGCTAAAACAACACCTGTCTTACCTGTTGCTCTGGCATAACCGTCTGCAGCATGGGATGCTCCCTGCTCGTGAGCTGTTAAAATGTGTGTAATTCGATCTTGGTAGTCATAGAGGGCATCATATATGTTTAGAACTGCGCCGCCGGGATAACCGAAAATAGTATCGACTCCCTGTTCAATTAAAACTTCTGTTAATATTTCTGCGCCTGTCAAATTCATATTTCTTCACCGCCTTTCAATTTCCCGTCTTTGGCTATCTTTTGCTATATAGTTTGAAAACCATCTGTTTTCGAGATGGTTATTGCACCTATTTTAACGGATACATTTTACTCTGTCAAACGATTTTTAAAAAAATAAAATAAATTATATAAAAATAGTTAATTTTATTTTTTTTAATCAAAATATCAAAGAAAAACATAAATATTTGTTAGTATATAACAAATTATGAGATTTGAAAAGAAAATTGAAATAAAAAATTCTAAAAATTATGTTGACACACTTAAAATTATACAGTATGATATTGAAAACTTTAAAAATGAAATGCTATGACAGGGACAAAGTTGTAGATAAAATGCTTTCAGAGAGTTATCGGTTGGTGCGAGATAATACATTTTCTATTAACGAACTCACCCTTGAGCAGTCAGCTGAAAGATTTCTTAGGCGTGACCGGGTTTCTCACCGTTACATACGAGAACGTATTCGCAATTTTGCCGATACGATAGAGTGGGTATTTTTATACCAATAAGAGTGGTACCACGGATGCTTTATAATTAGCCTTCGTCTCTTGCACAAAATGTGCATGAGGCGAGGTTTTTTTTTACCCTTAAGAAATTTGAATGAAAAAATAAAAGAAATGGAGAAGTAGTTATGAAAAATTTTGATAAGTATCAAATTGGTTATTTTATGCCACCGTCTTGCGAAATGCATTGGATGAAAAAAGATCACATTGAGAAAGCACCTATTTGGTGCAGCGTGGATTTAAGGGATGGAAACCAAGCCTTGATTGTTCCGATGAGTTTGGAAGAAAAATTAAAATTTTTCGATTTCCTCGTTTCCATCGGGTTTAAAGAAATTGAAGTTGGTTTTCCGGCTGCTTCGGAAACCGAATATGAGTTTTTACGAGCGCTTATAGAAGACAATCACATTCCGGATGATGTCACAGTACAAGTTCTAACACAATCACGAGAACATATCATTCGAAAGACATTCCGTGCATTAAAAGGCGTGAAAAAAGCAATTGTACACTTATACAACTCAACTTCCGTCGCACAGAGAGAACAGGTTTTTAAAAAATCAAAAGAGCAAATTATTGAAATTGCAGAATTTGGTGCAAATTTGTTTAATAAATATGCAGCAGCGCAGCCCGAAACGGAATTTCAATTCCAATATTCACCGGAAAGCTTTACCGGTACGGAAATGGAATTTGCCGCTGAAATCTGCAATCGAGTCATTGATATTTGGAAGCCGACACCACAAAAGAAAGTCATAATTAATCTACCTGCTACCGTATCTATGTCAATGCCTCACGTTTATGCAAGTCAAATCGAATATATGTGCAGCGCTTTGCATAACAGAGAAAACTTAATCATCTCCCTTCATCCTCATAATGATCGAGGGACTGGTGTTGCTGATGCAGAGCTTGGATTACTTGCAGGAGGAGACCGCATTGAAGGAACTCTTTTTGGAAATGGTGAGAGAACCGGCAATGTTGACATTGTAACGTTAGCGATGAACCTTTACTCTCAAGGTGTTGATCCACAGCTTGATTTCAGTGATATGCCATCTATTGTAGATTTATATGAATCAGTTACACGTATGCATGTTCACGAACGACAACCGTATAGTGGAAAACTTGTTTTTGCTGCATTTTCCGGTTCTCATCAGGATGCCATTGCAAAAGGCATGAAGCATCGTGATAAGAAAAAACAACGGATTTGGAATGTTCCTTATCTGCCAATCGATCCAAGTGATGTGGGTCGTGTTTATGAAACAGATGTCATTCGTATCAACAGTCAATCCGGTAAAGGCGGCATCGGATACCTGCTGGAGCAAAACTTCGGCTACAAATTGCCGGATGCAATGAGAGAAAGCTTTGGATATCATATTAAACAAGTTTCCGATGAAAAGCATAAAGAACTTTCGCCACAGGAAATTCATGATATCTTTATAAATGATTATGTAAACTACTTTAATCCTATTGATATTACGAAGGTTAAATTTGAACAAAAAGACGGTATTACCGCTACCATTTGGGTTACCATCGATGAGAATTCTTACTCCTTCACCGCAAACGGCAACGGCCGTTTGGATGCAGTAAGCAACGCATTGAAACTGAGCCACTTGGATCTTGATTATAACATCATTTCTTATAATGAACATGCACTGGAGAATGGTTCTAACTCAAGAGCTTGTGCATACGTAGGTGTTGAAGATTCCAAAGGAAATGTAACATGGGGAACTGGAATTCATCCGGATATCATCTCTGCTTCCGTAAATGCTATGGTTAGCGCTATCAATCGAACCTTAAAATAAGAGATAACAGAAAGGAGTCATCACTATGGGAATGACAATGACACAAAAAATATTAGCTGCACATGCCGGATTACCATCCGTTAAAGCTGGCCAATTAATCCGTGCTGATTTAGATATGGTTTTAGGCAATGATATCACCTCTCCTGTTGCTATCAATGAATTTGAAAAAGCAGGATTTAATAAAGTCTTTGACACGCATAAAATCTCTATGGTAATGGATCATTTTGCACCGAATAAGGATATCAAGGCTGCACAGCAGTGTAAACAGTGCCGCACCTTTGCAAAACAATTTGGAATTAAAAACTATTATGATGTCGGTGAAATGGGCATTGAACATGCCCTCCTTCCGGAAAAGGGATTGGTGGCTGCCGGCGAACTTATCATTGGTGCAGATTCTCATACTTGTACCTATGGTGCTCTGGGTGCTTTTTCTACCGGTGTAGGTAGTACTGATATGGCAGCAGGTATGGCAACTGGCCAGGCTTGGTTTAAAGTTCCGGAAGCCATCCGATTTGTACTAAAGGGTCAACTTTCGGAAGATGTTAGCGGAAAGGATATCATTCTTCATATCATTGGAAAAATCGGTGTGGATGGTGCCCTATATAAATCGATGGAATTTGTTGGTGAAGGATTAAAGAGTTTATCAATAGATGATCGTCTTTGCATGGCTAATATGGCGATTGAAGCCGGTGCAAAAAACGGCATCTTCGCGGTCGATGAAATCACGACCGCGTATATGGACGGAAGAGTAAATCGTCCATATACCATCTACGAAGCAGATGAAGATGCAATATATGAACAAACCATTGAAATTAATTTAAATGAGATAAAACAAACGGTTTCCTTCCCTCACCTACCGGATAATACAAAAACCATAGATGAAGTTGATGAGATTAAAATTGATCAAGTCGTAATCGGATCCTGTACAAATGGTCGTTTATCTGATATGGCTATTGCAGCAAATATATTAAAAGGAAAACACGTTCATAAAGACGTTCGAGCAATCATTATTCCTGCAACGCAAGCAATTTATAAAGAAGCAATGAAATTGGGATATTTGGAAATCTTTATTGATGCAGGCTGTATTGTCTCTACACCAACCTGCGGCCCTTGTCTCGGTGGTTATATGGGAATTCTTGCAGAGTATGAACGCTGTGTTGCAACAACAAATCGCAACTTTGTAGGACGTATGGGACATAAGACTTCAGAAGTTTACTTGGCAAGTCCGGCTGTAGCAGCTGCTTCTGCTATCACCGGAAAAATCAGCGGCACTAAGGAGGTAAAATAAATGAATGCAAAAGGTTTTACACATAAATACGGTGATAATGTAGATACAGATGTAATTATCCCTGCTCGCCACTTAAATACAGCGAACCATAAGGAATTAGCCGCTCATTGCATGGAAGACATTGATGCAGATTTTATAAAAAAAGTAAAGAATGGTGATATTATGGTGGCAGGTTTTAATTTTGGTTGTGGTTCTTCCAGAGAACATGCACCGATTGCGATCAAAGAATCCGGCATTTCCTGCGTCATAGCAAAAACCTTTGCTCGTATTTTTTATCGAAATGCCATTAATATCGGTTTGGCTATTCTTGAATGTGAAGAAGCAAGTAACGACATCAAAGATGGTGACGAAGTGTCAGTTAATTTTGATACCGGAGTAATCACAAATCTTACGGCAAATAAAACATATCAAGCAGAACCATTTCCTGACTTTATTAAGGAAATCATTCGATGTAATGGACTAATAAATTCTATCAATCAATAAATTCAATAAGAAAGAAAATATAAATTTTAAATGAAAACAAATGTGGAGAGTATTTTATGAAAAAAATAATTACAATCATTAAAGGAGACGGTATTGGTCCGGAAATAGTAACCGAAGCAATGAAAGTAATCAGTGCAATCGGAAAAAGATATCATCATGAGTTTATTTTTCAAGAAATTGCTGCAGGTGGAAATGCCATTGATCAATATGGTACTTCCCTTCCAAAAGAAAGCTTAGAAAAATGTTTGAATTGCGATAGCGTGCTTTTAGGTGCTGTTGGTGGACCTAAATGGGATCAAGTAGACCCTTCCATCCGTCCGGAAAAAGCACTTCTTACCATTCGAAGTGAAATGGGTCTTTATGCAAATCTTCGTCCAGCAAAGCTGTTTCCTCAGTTAGCCGATGCATCTCCGCTTAAAGAGAGCATCGTAGCTCAAGGAATTGATTTTGTAGTTGTACGTGAATTGATTGGCGGTGTTTATTTTGGAAAACGAAGTACACTTACAGAAAATGATGAACTTATCGCACGTGATGAAATGAGTTACAGCGAACATGAAATTAAACGTATTGCAAAAATAGCATTTGAAACAGCCAGAAAGCGCGGGAAGAATGTGATATCAGTAGATAAAGCAAATGTTTTGGATACCTCTAGACTTTGGAGAAAGATTATGGAACAGGTATCTAAGGATTACCCGGATGTTAACTATAATAATATGTTGGTTGACAACACTGCAATGCAAATTGTAAAATGCCCTTCGCAGTTTGATGTCATCGTTACGGAAAATATGTTTGGTGACATTCTTTCTGATGAAGCCAGTATGATAACAGGCTCGATCGGTATGATTCCTTCATCAAGCTTAGGAAATGGCACTCGTGGAATGTACGAACCAATTCATGGGTCTGCACCGGATATTGCCGGTCAAAACATTGCGAATCCAATTGGTACGATTCTGTCTGCCGCTATGATGATGAAGTATTCTTTCGATATGGCAGAAGAGAGTGAAGTCATTGAGAAAGCTGTCCATAAGGTGTTAAATGAAGGTTATCGTACTACAGATATCATGAGTGCGGGAAAAACTAAAGTATCCTGCTCAGAAATGGGAGATCTCATTATTAAATATTTATAATATATGAAACTGTGAAGCTCTAAAATTATCAATGAAAAACAGAACTCATTCGAGTTCTGTTTTTCATATAAGTCTTTTTTTTATTCGATATTTATTTACTATGTAGAGTTTCCTATGATTTTATTTCCCAGTCTACGATATTAATACCAACCAGTTTCATAATACGTTCATTCATTTCAGGATAATCGGTACGAAGTCGTAAAGGTTGAAAGGTCTCAGCATGAACAAAGCAATGCTTTGTTTCCCCTTTCGTTCTTAATTCTTTTGTTTTCTGATCATAAATTTCATACGAAATCGTAATTTTTGCTCCTTTAAACTCTTTGATTTTAGATAGAATGACAACAGTATCATTAAAGTGAACCGGCGATTTGTATTCACAGGATACTTCTAATACGGGCATCATTACACCCATTTCTTCAACCTCTGAATATGGCATACCAACCTTGCCTAAGTAATCAACTCTTGCTTCCTCAAACCATCGAATATAATTTGAATGATGAATAATTCTCATTCGATCTGTTTCATAATAATTTGCAAGCCTTATCAATGGTGATATTTTCAATTCTATGCCCCCTATTCTATTAAAATAAGCCGCTTAATGTTTTGACCGCAAGCGTTAAAATAATAACACCTACAACAAGACCAACAATCGTAAAGGCATATTTTAAATCCTTATCATTACCAGTTAACCCATGTCCGCAGCCGCCGTTTTCACCATCACCACAGCCTTCTTCCCACCAAGTAGGGCCTTCCTGCTCCCGGTCACTTATACCTAAACAATCTTCTATATGTTTATTTTTCTCTTCCTCCTCAGATATCGGTGCATTGACTTCAGCTTGACAAAAACCACAATATTTGCTTCCATCTTTAAGCTGTCCACCGCAATGTTTACATATCATAAATATTTACTCCTTAAATATTACAAGCTTTTTTATTTTATGCATATAATGCATAACAGTCTATTTTTATAATAGGCTCTCTTTTATATAAAGTCAAGCAGCCTGTCACTCATAGAATCTTCTTCTTACTGAATGCTTTCATTTTTCATCGTTTCTAGTTGTTCTTTAATAATCTTTTTCCATTTTTCTTCCGTTTTAGAGCCAACATACGGTTCTCCAACAATTTCACCCTGGCTGTCCACAAAAAATGTGTATGGAATAACATCAATTTCTCTTAATTTTGCTTTAATCAAGTCATCTGAAGGTAGCAAATGCAAATAAGTAGCATTGGTATCCTCAATAATTTCCTTTGCTGTTTTTATTTTATCTTCTGAGAAGCTTCCATCAGCAGCAAACATGTCAATTGGAATACCTATAATTTGAAAATCAGTTTCGTTATATTCTCTGCTGATATTACCTAAATCCGGCATTTCTTTTAAGCATGGGCTGCAATATGTTCCCCATACATTAATCATAGTTAGTTTGTATTCCGAGAAAATTTCTTGTGTTACCGCATTACCATCCAAATCCATCGTTTTAAACCAGCTCATACTTGGCTCTTCTTGCTCTTTTCCAGGTTCTTCTTCACCAGTTACAATCCCGTACGTCCAATCCTGAATTCCACCAAAATCATATACATTCTTATATCCAATTTCTAATAGCTTTTCTGCTGCTTGACGACTTCGGTTTCCAGTTCTGCAATATATTAATATTTCCGCATCGAAATCAGGAAGTTTATCTGGCTTTTTCTCCTTAATCGTTTCATTTGGTACTAAAATAGCTCCGCTGATATGACCAGCGTCGTATTCCTCTTGGGTACGTACATCTAAAATCACTGCATTAATATTTTCATTCATTCGCTGATACGCTTCTTCTGCAGTAATAAGGTGATATTCTCCCTTTATCTCTGCCTTCTCTGTTTTTCCGCAAGCAGAAAAAAATAGCATAGAAAATACAAGTAAAATTCCCAAAATCCATTTTAAATATTTCATACAAAAGCTCTCCTTATTTCACATTAATTTTCTGTTGCGATATTACATTGGCTTTTTTTTGACATATTATACGTTATTCTTACATTTGTCAATATTATTGAAGTGGAGCAATATGATATAAAAAAAAGAACAATCAACAAATTTCATTGACTGTTCCTTTTGATGAGTGCTACTTAATTCGAGTTGACAGGTCAATTAAGCCAAACGAACGTTAACGGCTCTGATTTTGCTGCTATCTCTAGAATCAGCTTCTGTGTCAAAAGTTACTTTCTGACCTTCGGAAAGGCTTTTAAAACCGTCTGCTACAATAGCGGAAAAATGTACGAATACATCATCACTTCCATCATCATTTGAAATAAATCCAAATCCTTTTTCTGCATTAAACCATTTTACTGTACCATTATGCATATGAGTACCTCCTAAAAATATTGCAACCAAATATTAAAAAAGTTCACATATCTTTGTAAACCATAAAACGAGCAAATGACTTACAAAAACATGTGAACTCAATCGAACATTTAGTATACCTCTTGATTATACAATCATTATAAATATTTGTCAATCATAAAAGGCTTTTCCTGTTCATTTTCAGGAGAAGCCTTTTATATAAATAAGATTGATCTTTAATATTTATTCTTATCCATTACATAATTGCGATAAAATTCGGCAGATTGACTTTTGATTGATAAATCGTGAATATTTCTTTCTGCAGAATTATCGTTTCTCAATTGAAAACCACCAACCAGATTCTTAAGCATCTGAGCCTGCCCGGACAACTCTTCACTCGCTGCCGCACTTTCCTCTGCAGTTGCAGAGTTTGTTTGAATAACTGCAGAAATTTGATCCACACCTTGCGTTACCTCTTGGATAGAAGCCGCTTGTTGTAAAGAAGCATTAGAGATATCATCAATGGTAAGAGCAACCTCCTTAATCCCATTCATAACTGTTTGCATTGAGATTGCTGTTTCATCTGCAATTCGATTTCCATCCTGTACCAATTTTAAAGAATTTTCAATGAGAGTGGAAGTATTTTTTGATGCTTCTGCACTCTTTGATGCTAGACTTCTTACCTCGTCAGCAACAACTGCAAATCCTTTCCCCGCTTCTCCAGCACGCGCAGCTTCAACCGCTGCGTTTAATGCAAGAATGTTCGTTTGAAATGCAATGTCTTCAATTGTTTTAATAATTTTACCAATCTCATGCGAACTATTACTAATTTCAGACATAGCCTCAAGCATTTTCTGCATCCTTTGATTGCTTTCTTCGGCTTCTTCACCAAGTGAATTTGCTTTTGCATTTGCTTCCTTTGCATGATTCGCATTTAAAGTTACATTGTTGGAAATTTCATTAATAGTCGAAGCCAATTCTTCTACCGAACTTGCCTGCTCTGTTGCCCCTTGGGAAAGTGCCTGTGCACTGTTTGATACTTGATCTGCCCCTACCGACACTTGATCGGCACCTTGATTAATTTGTGATAAAGTATCACTTAATTGATAATTGATTTTACGCATTGAGATTAATAAATTTTCGAAGTTTCCAATATAGACCTCTCTTTTTTTAGATTGAACAGCAAAATTTCCATTTGCCATTTCACCTAACAAATAGTCAGCATCATTTATAATAATACTTGTATTCGTTATTAATTTTTCTGTTGCAGCTGCAAGAATTGCAGTTTCATCTTTTGCATTTATAACGGGTACCGGTGATTTTAAATCTCCTTCATCCGCTAATAATTCCAAGCGTTTTACACAGGAAATAATCGGATTTACAATTCTATTTGCCGTTTTTCTTGCAAGAATGAAAGCAAGCAGAATACCGATTAGAAGAACGATAATGGTTACAATCATACCGCTGTACATTTTCTTCATAAAATCACTTTTCTTTGCATTTACTGCAAAGGACCATCCATTTGTTTGCGGAATAGGCGCATAAGTCAGAATTTCTGATGAATCCTTTTTCTTATTTTGCATTGCGGCTTTT
>JAYFPL010000003.1:0-5558 GCA_034927775.1 Anaerovorax sp.
ACACAGTCGGCAATTCAATTCCAGAGATTGGGAGTTTTACTGGTTTTGCCCCAGTTGCAATTAATATGTTTTCAGCATACAGAGTCGTCTTCTCTGTTTTTGAAATTTCTTCCTGCCCATTAACATTTAATTGAATTACTATCTCATGGTTTCCGGTAATGGTTGCACACCCATTCCAATAATCTATTTTATTTGACTTTAATAAGGATAAAATTCCGCTGCGGAGCGTTTTTATCACCTCATCCTTTCGTTGATGCATTTTATTTATATCATACGATAAGTGATCTATATGCAGACCAATCAAATCAAATTCCTTAGCATGACGATACCAGTTTGCTGTATGAAGCAATGTTTTGGTCGGAATACAGCCATGATTCAAACAAGTTCCACCTATATATTCTTTTTCCACAATCGCAGCCTTCATTCCAAGCGCAGAAGCCCTGAGTGCTGCTTCATATCCTCCTGGGCCTCCTCCAATTACAACAATATCATATTTCTTTTCTTCCAAAAGTCTGCCTCCCCTCTTTTTTCCATTATTCTAATATTATTTTAAAATTTCTTCAAATAATTCTTTCCCTTTCGCCGTTGCAGCCAATCCTCCCAATGCAGTTTCTTTTAATTGATAAGGAAGTAATTTCCCTACTCGATACATTGCTTCAACCACTTGATCCGGCGGGATAATGCTCTCCATCCCGCCTAGAGCCAAATCAGCACTAATCAACGCATTGACTGCTTGTGAGGCGTTTCTCTGCGCACAAGGCACTTGTACCAATCCTGCGATTGGATCACAAACAAGTCCCATTACATTCATTAAAGCAATCGAGCAGGCATGCAAGGCTTGCCGAGGACTCCCACCGTTCATTTCTACCGCTGCGCTCGCTGCCATCGCTGCTGCGACTCCGCATTCCGCTTGACAGCCTCCTTCCGCACCGGAAACCGTAGCATTTTTCGTAATGATTGCTCCGATTCCGGATGCTGTCATAAGTCCCTGTAAGACAGCTTTATGCTCCAGCTTTTTGTCTTCCGCCAAACAAAGTAAGACTGCCGGAACTATACCGCAAGCACCTGCCGTTGGTAATGCACAGATTTTTCCCATTGACGCATTGACTTCACTGCAAGAAAGTGCATATGCCATTACGCGATTTAATAAGGAGCCGCAGATAGTATTCTCTTTTTCAGAATAAAATTGCTGCGCAAAAGCCACTCCGGAAATTAAATTTCCAGCGGTGGTAAGAGGCTCTTTTCTCGCCTTTTTTGTTGATTCTTCCATAACTTCATAACGAGTCTCTACCTTCTGCCAGATCTCCTCCTCTGTACAGTCACTTAGTTTCTTTTCATTCTCTAAGATTATCTCCCAAAGCGATGCTTCTTTCTCTTCACATAGCTTTAAAAGTTCTTCCATATTGTGATACATAAAACCTCCCGTTAATAGGCATTTTAAATTGATTTTACAGAGATAATATTTTCTAATTTTTCTAAGCTTTTAACAACTTCTTGCGGAATGACATCATCGGTTTCAATCACCGTTGATGCAATCTGACCCCTTTCAAGACGTGAAAGCTTCATAATTCCAATGTTAATATTATTATTTGCAAGAACCGTTGAAATATCACTGACAACGCCTTTGCGATCATATTGTCGAATAAGAAGTGTTGGAGACTGTGCAGTTACTTCCGTTTCGAATCCATCAATGTATCTGATTACTATTTGTCCACCACCAATAGAAGAACCGATAATCTCACTTTCTATTCCATCTGTCCGGAAAAAAGTCATTTTTACAGAATTCTCATGCATTTCGTCTAAATTTATTTCATAAAAGTCAAAAGTAATACCTTCTTTTTCTGCCAAAGAGAATGCTTGCCGCAATCTTTCATCATCCTCTTTCAGGCCTAATGCTCCAGCAACCAAAGCTTTATCTGTCCCATGCCCTTGATAAGTTTTAGCAAATGATCCATGCAATCCAAACGATACATGAGTAAAAGGCACCCCTACAATCTGTCTGGCGATTCGAGCTAATTTTGCAGCACCTGCCGTATGTGAACTTGATGGCCCAATCATAATCGGCCCTGCCACTTCAAAAATACTTACATCCAATATTTTTTTCTCCTTAATCTGCGCTGTTTTCAGCACTTTGTATTAAAAATGAAAGCTTACAAAAATCCAAAAATCCGCGAAGGATGGTCTATCAGCCTTATCCTTCGCGGTTTTTCAATTAAAATTCATATCTTAATTTTGGATGGCGAGCCGCACCCACTTCATCCAAGCGACGAACCGGCGTATTGAGTGGTTTTTGATGCATTCCACTTGGGTCTTCCATCGCTTCTTCATAAACCTTGCGTAAGATGCAAACTGCTTGATCCAATGTATCTTTGGATTCCGTCTCCGTAGGTTCAACCATCAGAGCCTCATGTACAATCAAAGGAAAATACATGGTCGGTGGATGGATACCGTAATCGAGCAATGCTTTTGCAATGTCTAAAGCAGATACATCCATTTCTTTTTTGCTTTGCTCCAGAGTCATTACAAATTCATGCATACAGTAGCGGTCAAATGCCATTGGGTATAAGTCGGAGAGACAATGCATAAGATAATTCGCATTCAGCACCGCGTTTTGTGCTGCTTCTCGAATACCCTGCTGACCCAATGACATAATGTAAGTCAATGCTTTTACGACCACTAGGAAGTTTCCATAAAAACTTCGTACTGCACCGATGGACTTTGGCGGTTGATGATTCCATACCAAAGACCGATCTGTATCCCCCACCTTATTTATGATAGGCCTTGGAAGAAAAGGTGCCAATATTTCCTTGCAGCCTACCGGACCGCTACCCGGTCCTCCACCACCATGGGGTGTTGAGAATGTCTTGTGTAAGTTTAGATGTACAACATCAAATCCCATATCGCCTGGACGTACAATACCCATAATTGCATTGAGATTTGCGCCGTCGTAATAAACTAAACCGCCGGCTTCATGTACAATTTCTGTAATTTTTAATATATTTTGATCAAAGAGACCCACTGTATTTGGGTTAGTCAGCATCAGTCCTGCTGTATCCTCACCGCAAGCTTCTTTCAGTTTTTCAATATCGACACATCCCTGCTCATTCGAAGGAATATTTACAACGGTAAAGCCTGCCATCACTGCACTGGCAGGATTGGTTCCATGTGCCGCATCCGGTATAAGAATCTTTCTTCTCTTTTCCAATTCTCCACGGCTTTTATGATACGCACGCATCAACAGCAGTCCCGTAAATTCACCGTGCGCACCTGCGGAAGGTTGAAACGTCATCGCGTCCATCCCTGTAATTTCACAAAGATAGGTTTCTGCAAGCTGTAATGCTTCCAAAGCACCTTGTACTGTATGCTCCGGCTGCAAAGGATGCAAGGATGCAAATCCTTTCAAGGCTGCCATTTCTTCGTTGATTCTTGGATTGTATTTCATAGTGCAGGAACCAAGCGGATAAAATCCATCGTTAACGCCATGTGTACATTTCGCTAATTCTGTATAGTGGCGGCTAATATCCACCTCAGCCATCTCTGGAAGCTTCGGTGCAATACTTCTTTTAAGAAATACTGGAAATTCTGTAGTTGGTACATCCATTTCGGGAAGTATAGCGCAGCCTCTTCCCTCTTTGCTTTTTTCAAAGATCAACTGCATTTTGCGATACCTCCTTTATAGCCTTTACAAGATAATCAATGTCTTCTTTACGGTTCATTTCTGTAACACACCATAGAATTTCATGTTCAGAAAGCGGCAATCCTCCTAAAATATTATATTTTTCAAGTTCTGCAAGCAGCTTATCAGCTGAAATCCGGCATGACGTTACAAATTCATGAAAAAATTCACCGGAAAACTTTCGTTCAAATCCTTCAATTTTTAATAATTGTTCTAAAGCATAATGTGCTTTGGAAAAACATTGCTTAGAAACCTCCTCAAGTCCTTTGCTTCCTAAAACCGAAAGATAAATTGCTGCTGTCATAGCACACAATGCTTGATTGGAGCAAAGATTGCTGGAGGCCTTTTCTCTTCGAATGTGCTGCTCTCTCGCCTGCAGTGTTAATACAAATGCACGCTTCCCATCTACATCCACAGTTTCTCCTACAATGCGCCCTGGTAATTTTCGCATAAGGTCATTTTTTGCAGCCATAAATCCCAAATATGGACCTCCGAAAGAAAGAGGAATGCCCAAAGGCTGCCCTTCTCCAACCGCAATATCTGCCCCACATTCTCCTGGCGTTTTCATTAAACCAAGTGAAATAGGATTCACACTCATAATTAATTTAACACCCTTATCGTGTGCAATCGTTCCAATCTCTTCTGCATCCTCAAACAGGCCATAGAAATTAGGTTGCTGCAATAAAACACACGCTATGGTTTCATCCACTTCACCTTTTAGTGCATCAATGTCAGTCTTTCCATCTTTTGAAGCGAGCAATCGAACTGAAATACCGTTTGCTTCACAATATGTTTCGATGACTTGTAAATTTTTCGGATCCACACAATCAGAAACCAATGCCACTGAACGCTTTCGATCCCTGCACATAGCAATCGCTTCCGCAGCAGCCGTCGCTCCGTCATAAACGGAAGCATTTGAAACGTCCATTCCTGTCAGTTCACAAATCATCGTTTGAAATTCAAAAATTGACTGTAATAAGCCTTGGCTGATCTCAGCTTGATAAGGCGTATAGGCAGTTAAAAATTCTTCTTTCGCCGTAATGTATTTTACTTGAGATGGAATATAGTGATGATAAGCGCCAGCACCGCGAAACACATTTGTAAATACATGATTTTTGGCAGCTATCTTCCGCATTGTTTGGCTGACTTCCATTTCACTCAATCCATTCGGTAAATTCAATGGATATTTTAATTTTAATTCGTCAGGTATATGTTCAAATAACGATTCAATCGATTCAACGCCACATACCTTTAACATTTCTTTCCGTTCTTCTATCGTAGAAGGAACATAACCAGCCATCGTTATGCCTCCTTTTTTGTAAAGTCTTCATATTCCTCTGCGGAAAGCAAAGCTTCCCGTTGCGTAATTTGTTCTACACGAATGAGCCATGCGTCAAAAGGTACCTCATTGATTCGTGCAGGATTATCTAATAGATCCTCATTTACTTCACAAACAACGCCGCTTACGGGGCTGTAAACATCAGATACAGCTTTTACTGATTCCACATCACAAAAAGGTGTTTGAACCTCCACTTCATCTCCGACCTCCGGAAGGTTTACAAATACAATGTCACCCAACGCATCCTGTGCAAAATCACTGATACCGATTTCTACTTTATCCGTACCGATTTCCTTAACCCATTCATGGGATTTTGAATAATTACGATCACTTCTGAATTCCATTTTACATCCTCCTTTTTTCAACTATTCTGTGCAGTTTACACATTTTCATCCTTTACAAATGATTATTTTCGTTCGTCTTTTTTATAAAAAGGCAGTTCTACTACCTCTGCATCTAACATTCGTCCACGTACCTCAACCTGTACACGGGTTCCCGGTTCTGTATATTCCATATCTAAAAGAGCCATTGCATAAGGTGTTT
>JAYFPL010000008.1:0-5047 GCA_034927775.1 Anaerovorax sp.
TCTTAGGAACAAAAAATATGGTGGATTTATCCGACCAGTATGCTGTTGAAAAATTTGTTTTGATTTCCACGGACAAAGCAGTAAACCCGACGAATGTAATGGGAGCTACGAAACGTGTAGCTGAAATGATTTTGCAGGATAAAAGTGCAAATTCTCGTACGAGCTTTTCTGCGGTACGGTTTGGAAATGTATTAGGAAGCAATGGAAGTGTTATTCCAATTTTTCGAAAGCAAATAGCACAAGGCGGACCGGTAACGGTAACGCATCCAGAAATCACTCGTTATTTTATGACGATTCCAGAGGCGGTACAGTTGGTAATTCAAGCAGGTGCGATTGCTGAAGGAGGAGAAATCTTTATTTTGGACATGGGAAATCCTGTTAAAATTATGGATTTAGCAGAAAATGTAATTCGCTTATCCGGTTATATACCATATGTGGATATTGATATAAAAATTACAGGTCTTCGTCCAGGAGAAAAGCTTTATGAGGAGCTTCTTTTGGATGAAGAAGGTATTAAAAAAACCTCACACAATAAAATATATGTGGGACGTCCGGTGCCTCCTTCTGAGGCACTAAAAATACTTTTAGATAAAAAAGAGAATGGGATTTTTGAAGGCATTAAAGAAATTCTTACTCAAGAAGAATCTGATGCAAAGCTCTGGCTGATGGATTTGGTACCCAATTATCATCCATCATATGAAAAAGATTTGCTTCGAAAATTAAGAAATGAGGGAGAAAAAGATGAAGAAGGGGAAAATGCTATCGGTTGATTTTTCAATGACAAAAGGAATCGATGGCTTAAAAAAATATGAGTCGGCTTTAAAAAAAAGTTGGCAGAAGCTGCAAAGTGGACAAGAGGCATTTACCGGTTGGGTGAAGTTGCCTCTTCATTTTAATCAGGAAGAAATTACTCGAATTCGGCAAGCAGCAAAGTACATTCAAACGCAGTGTGATGCTTTTGTTGTCATTGGAATCGGAGGCTCTTATCTTGGTGCACGGGCGGCAATTGAAATGCTGGTTTCTAAGTTTCAGAGTAAGGATTCGATAGACGGTACTCACGTACCAAAGGTATATTTTGCAGGAAATAATCTAAGTGGAACGTATCATTATGAGCTTCTTGAGGAGCTTGCTGATAAAGATGTTTGCCTTTGTGTAATTTCAAAATCTGGGACAACAACGGAGCCAAGTGTGGCATTTGCTTTGTTAAAGGAACTCTTGATAAAAAAATATGGGAAAGAGGGTTGTCGTGAGCGTATTTATGCAATTACGGATCAAGAAAAAGGAATATTACGTAGCGAAGTATTGGAAGAAGGGTATCAAAGTTTTGTCGTACCGGATGACATTGGAGGACGTTATTCCGTATTAAGCCCTGTAGGACTTTTACCCATTGCAGTCGCTGGAGTTGACATAGAAGAAATGCTTGACGGTGCAGCAGATATGGCAACCATACTTGCACAAAGTGAAACTGCCGGTGATGCCGGATTCCTTGCGGCAGCGCGGAATGGATTCTATCACGATGGAAAAGTGATAGAAGTTTTTGAGTATTATGAACCAAAGTTACAATTTTTTACAGAATGGTTAAAGCAACTTTTTGGAGAAAGCGAAGGCAAAGAAGGAAAAGGTATTTTTCCTGCAGCTTTACAGTTTAGTGCAGACCTGCACTCAATGGGTCAATTTTTACAGCAAGGCAATCAAATTTTCTTTGAAACCGTCCTTCATATAGAAAAACCGAAGAAAGACCAAGTCGTTCCGAAAAGTGCCGGAGAATTTTTAGCCGGACGGAGTATGAACGCAATCAATGATGCGGCTATGATCGGTGTTATGCAAGCACATTACAAAGAAGGAATTTCCATGATTAAGGTTGACATTCCTTCTCTAAACGCCTATCATTTTGGTCAGATGGTATATTTTTTTGAGACCGCCTGTGCCTTAAGCGGCTACCTGCTTGGAATCAATCCGTTTGACCAGCCGGGGGTGGAAAGCTACAAGTTAGAGATGCGCGAAGCGCTCACTAAATAAATCAAAACGATCTTTGATCGAAAACTCACAATTTGACGTTAGTAAAATAACGATGAAACAAATGGAGGAAAATGAAATGAGTGTAGTGGTAACAGAAAAAAAAGACAAGGTTGCAATCATTAAGATCAACCGTCCGGAAGCAATGAACTCCTTGAATGGAGAAGTGCTTCAGGCAATCTCCGATGCAGTGGATGCGGCAGCTGCCGATGCAGAAGTGGAAGTTTTAGTTTTCACCGGAGAAGGAAAAGCATTTGTTGCAGGAGCTGATATTGCAGCTATGAGCGTAATGGATGAGAAAGCAGGAAACGAATTCGGAACGTTTGGCTCTGCGGTATTCCGTAAGATTGAAACTTTGGAAAAGCCGTCCATCGCAGCAATCAATGGTTTTGCATTGGGTGGAGGCTGTGAACTGTCTATGAGCTGTGACATGAGAATTGCCAGTGAAAAAGCAAAGTTTGGACAACCAGAAGTGGGTCTTGGTATTACACCTGGATATTCCGGTACTCAGAGACTTCCGAGAATTGTTGGAAAAGCTAAGGCAATGGAATTGATTTTAACAGGGGATATCATTAACGCACAGCAGGCTGCTGAAATTGGTTTGGTTAATAAAGTAGTTGCACCGGAAAGCTTAATGGATGAAGCGATGGCGCTTGCATCAAAAATTACAAAGAATGCTCCTTTGGCAGTACGTGCATCAAAGAAAGCCATTCAGATGGGCGTAGAGTTTCCTATGACAGAAGCAATTGCTCTAGAAACTGAACTTTTTGGACAGTGCTTTGCAACGGAGGACCAAAAAGAAGGAATGGGTGCATTTTTAGAGAAGAGAAAAGCAGAATTTAAGGGTAAATAAAAAATAATCGATATTTTTAACGGAAATATCATTTCACTATTGCAATTTATCCAGTTATAGATTAATCTTATAGTATAAGCTTTGTTAAAAATGTAACAAACAAATACATAGTCAAACGACAATGGGCAAAGACCCAAACCGAAATGGAGGAGTTTAACATGAAAAAGATTGGTGTATTAGGAACAGGTACAATGGGTGCTGGAATCATTCAGGTATTGGCACAAAATGGTTACGAAGTTGTTCTTAGAGCAAGAAGACAGACTTCCGTAGATAAGGGAATTGCAACTGTAACTAAGAATCTTGATAAAATGGTTGCAAAAGAAAAAATGACTGCAGCAGATAAAGATGAAATCTTAGCAAGAATTCATGGCTCTACTGACATTTCCATCGTAGCTGACGCAGATTTAATCATTGAAGCTGCAACAGAAGATATGGAAGCAAAGAAAGCATTATTTAAGGAATTGGATGAACTTTGCAAGCCGGATACCATTTTGGCTACTAATACTTCTTCTCTTTCCATCACAGAAATTGCTTCTGCAACGAACAGAGCAGATAAAGTAATCGGTATGCATTTCTTCAATCCGGTTCCAATGATGAAGTTGGTTGAAATTATTAAGGGACTTGCAACTTCCGAAGACACAAAGTCTACAATCGTTGCACTATCTGAAAAATTAGGAAAGACTCCGGTAGAAGTAGAAGAAGCTCCTGGATTCGTTGTAAATAGAATTTTAATTCCTATGATCAACGAAGCAGTTGGCATTTTAGCTGACGGTGTTGCAAAAGCAGAAGACATTGATACAGCAATGAAGCTTGGTGCAAACCATCCAATGGGTCCTCTAGCTTTAGGTGATTTGATTGGTTTGGATGTTTGCTTGGCAATCATGGACGTTCTTTATAATGAATATGGTGATCCTAAATACAGAGCTCACGTTCTTTTAAAGAAGATGGTTCGTGCAGGAAAGCTTGGAAGAAAGAGCGGTGTAGGTTTCTTCGATTACAGCAAATAATAAAGATGAACCAAGGTGTTTTAAGTAACCAATATTAAAATCAAAACCCTTTCACATTTGTTGTGAAAGGGTTTTTTTAAGAATTTATTTCTTGCATTTTTGTCAAAAAAGAGTAAAATATTACGGTGTATAATATCAATTATGTAGAAAATTGGTGAAAAATCGAATAAAAGGGAAGAGGAAAAAGAGAGTATATATATGAAAGTATTTGTAAAACAATTTCTAATAGCATTTGTAATTTTAACGGTGCTTTTAACACCAGTACAATTTATGCTTCATCGTGTAAGTGAGACTCGTATTTTTTCAGGGGAAGAGAACCTTATGGATGATATGAATGTGCTGGTTGATCCAAACAGTCCGTTCTTTGAGGCGTTTCAAGATAGTCAGAGAGTAAATATTCTAGTACTTGGTGTAAACGATGGAATGACTGACACTATTATGCTTGGAAGCTATGACTTAAAAAATCAACATGTGGATGTGATTTCGGTGCCGCGTGATACTTATTGTCCAAGGCCTGGTGCAAAGAGTCCTGCAGCAAAGAAAATTAATGCAATTTATCATAGTAACAATGGGGGCGGTGCGGTCGGAACAGCAACAGCAGTCAGCAGCGTACTAATGGGCATGCCGATTCATTATTATGCGGTGATTGATTATAAGGGAGTGGGAAATATTGTGGATTCTCTAGGTGGTATTCCAATGAATATTCCATTCCATATGAAATACGACGACCCATACGATAAACCGCCGCTGCACATTAATATTCCGGAAGGACAGCAAACATTAAATCGAGATACAGCGATACAGTTTCTTCGTTTCCGACATGCCAATCCGGGTTCCGGATATAAGAGTTATCCGGAAGGAGACATTGGCCGAATCAAGGCACAGCAGGAGTTTATGAAATCTGCGTTTCGTCAAGCCTTAGGTTTTAATTTGCCAAATGTAGCGAAGACTGTCATTCAAAATGTAGACTCTGACGTTGATATAGGAATTGCACTAAAGATTGCAACAAATGCAATGAGTCTTTCCAAAGAAAATATACAAACTTATTTAACGCCCGGATATCCAAAAACGGTGGATGGTGCATCTTATTGGTTTGCCGATGATGAAAAAGTAAGAGATATGATTGAGGAAATTTACGCGGTTAGTGATGAAACAACCGACGCAGCAATTG
>JAYFPL010000028.1:0-11983 GCA_034927775.1 Anaerovorax sp.
AAATCATTTTCTCCACGATGCAGGAGTTATGTTTGTCCTGGGCAGTATATTGCTTTCGCTTCTCTCGTATTTTAATGGGTTTGCACTACTTTACCAAAGCCTTGAACCTCTGACTACATCTGTCTTGGGCTTGCCTCCACAAACAGCTGGCCTTTTTCTTATGTGTATGATAAAAAAAGATTTAGGAGCAGCTCACCTCTATTCTATGGTATCAGACGGACTTCTGAGTGAACCGCAAATCGTTATTGTACTTACCATTGTGACCCTTTTTGTTCCTTGCTTTGCATCCTTAGCTGTATTAATTAAGGAGCAATCGCCTTTACAAAGTATGCTGATCTGGTTGAGCAGCATCATTTTATCCTTTAGTGCGGGAGCGATTCTTGCGCAGGTTTTACTATAAATCCGTCAAACCCGGAATCTTTCAAAGCTTCTTTATTATAATTGGCATTGTTTGTTCCATAACCATATACATAGTTGCTGTTTCTTTTAAGTACATAAGCTAAATTTTCATCGTTTGCATCATCAACATCAATTGCTACAGCCCATGGATGATTTTGATCTAAAAAGTCCTTTATCTGAGGAATGGTATAAGTATTTTTCTTCAAAGTTACAATAACATCCTTAAATCCTTCATACTCTGTCTTTGTATAAAGATCGAAGCTGTGAAGTACCGGAATGAGACGAGAAATAACTTCTTTTCGTGCTGTTACGGCGTCACTATCGTTGACATTCAACTGATCATTTTTTAGGTAACGAAGCATTGAAATGGCATTTTCATCTAAATTTATCAATGCTTTTACATTTTGATGCTCATTCATATATGTAATTAAATCCATAAAAAATACTTTTGATTCGTCTTGTTCCTGCCAATCTGATGAAGGAGTAACCAAAATAGAAACTTCCTCTTCCGATTGTACTATTTTATTTAATTCACTGTTTTCTTTCAAATCCTTAGCCGTTGCAGTGTATACAAATTCCGGTTTCTTTGTTTCAGTTACCGTACCATTTATAATTTCATCAATGTTTAATCCTTCTAAAAGTGCTTTTCGAAGTACATCGTTCTTTAAATAAAAATCCGACAATTCTACCAGTTGTTTTGCTTTTAAATAGTCTTGCTCAAACGGAGTTACATCGACTTCACTTCCATCATCAATACGCCATGCTTTGCTATGAGAAAACACACCGTCTCTTGACATTTCAAATACTATTTCATCATTGATAAAAGATCCTTTTAATAAATGAGTTTGCTCAAAAACAAACCCTGATTTTGCTGTAAGTAGGTTCTGTCCTAAATACAAAGTATCCAACTGTTCCAATCCAAGTAAATAACTGATTGTTGGTAAAAAATCCGCCTCTCCAGCTGCAAGGGAAAGGGTTTCATTTATATCACTGTTTGGCAAATGAATAATTAGTGGAATATTCATCATATGATTTAATTTATAATCGTATCCAAGAAATTTACTAACCTGCGCTTGCACGTCGGAGTCTGTTTGGGGCAATCCAAAATGGTCTCCATACAAAGCAATTACACTGTTTTCATAAAGTCCATTCTCTTTTAGCAAGTTTAAAAACAAACCTAAGCATTGATCTGCATAATGAATGCTGTTGATGTAATCACCGAAAAGGGTATCCTCATCCTCCTTCGCCAAGGTTATTTGAGATAATTCCTCCGGCAGCTTAAAGGGATGATGGCTGGATAAAGTAATTAAAAAACTATAAAACGGCTGCTGCATTGTTTTTAATGTTTCAATTGATTGTTGGAAAAAAGCGGCATCACTAATACCGGTTATATTTCCACCTCCAATGCCGATTATATTATCACTTTTTAAGACATCACTGTTTACAAATGTATCAAATCCTAATTTAGGATAAATATTTTCTCGATTCCAAAAAGTTTTATTATATCCATGAAATACAGCTGTCTGATACCCCTGTTCCTTTAAAATCCATGGAAGACCTTTAAAATAGTTGTTTTCATATAATTGATAGGTATAACTTTCAATACTGCCTAAGTAAGAATTATTTGTAACAAATTCAGAATCAGAAGTATTTCCACTTCCGAGCTGCTGATAATAATGGTCAAAATACAGACTGCCTTGCTCCTTAATCAGCTGATTCAAATTTGGTGTTAGTTCTTGTCCATGATAGGATGCATTAATCATAATGTTCTGCAATGCTTCCACTTGTATCAGAATGAGATTTTTTCCTTTTGCTGCACCGAAAAGCGGACCATTGATTTGATTTTCATAGGTACCGGTTGCTAAATAATACTCCTGTTTTTCCTGTCCAAAAACACCTCCGGTTAGTCCTGCAATTCCATCACGAATATGATAAGAAAAAAACTCTTGATTATTTATAGATGTAAGCAAAGGACTGGCGATTGGATTCGTAAGAATCAATAGCGCCAGTAACCATATTGTTATTATTTTTATTCGTTTTTTAGTCGTCCCTTGTAATTTCTTACAGCCGTGTAAAAAGCGTACCCCTACTGTGTGAAAAAAATCCACTAAATTATTAAAAAAAGTATGATAGAATTTTAAAAAATTCATTCTCTCTGCCCCTATTCTATTTCCTTTTCTTCTTGAACAGTAACAACCGGCTCTTCCATCGCCTTAAACCGTTCTGATTCTTCTTCGTTTTTCTCTGCAAACGGTATTTCCATATCCTTGTTTGCTTCTTGTAAAGCAACATCAATAGAATCATCTGCTTTCACTTTTGATTTACGTGTAAAATGATTACTAAATAATGTGATAAAAATAAAGATGTTGTCTATAAAAAGCAGAAAAAATTTAGGTTTTAGTACTGCTTTAATGCTTTCACCTACATCCCCTAAAAATCCTGCGGCGCCTAACATGTTAATCGACAAATAGCGGTTAAAAAAGCTTGCATAAGCAACATCTGCAAACATTAAAATTGTAAAAATCAAATAGATGCATGCCGGTACCCATTTATTTTTAAAAGATGAAAACAGTAAGTAAATCAAGCATGCTGTAATCAGTAAAATGATCAAGAAATTTGACTGTACTGACATAAATTGATAGAAAAACAATAATTTTAGCGGAACCGCCAATACAGCGATAATACCAATAATTCCAATCAAATCTTTTTTTAATAAGAACCAATTTTTTATATTATTTAACCATATATTAAATGAATTTTGTTCCATAACTAACCTCTTTTTCTTGAATTATAACGTTGATAATTATATAACATTATGATGCATGAATCAACTTAAACAAGACAAATTCACATAACCTTCATCATTTTAAAAGTAGTTTCGACAGCAAAATAACAAAAAGAATGGAATCTTTTTACTATAGACTCCATTCTTCTCTCTTTTTTTCATGTATATAACAAATATGTGAAATTGTATTCAACTATGCTTTATACTTATTTTTTAGCTGCCAAAGCACGATCTCTTTGCTCTTGAATGTATTCATCATAGGTACATGTACGATCCAACATTCCTTCTTCCGTAAATTCAATGATACGGTTTGCAATTGTCTGAATAAATTCATGGTCATGAGATGCAAAAAGCAGATTTCCCTTAAAATCAATCAAGCCATTATTAACAGCTGTAATGGATTCCAAATCCAAATGGTTGGTTGGCTGATCCAGCACCAATGCATTGGCTCCAAAAAGCATCATTCGAGAAAGCATACAACGAACCTTTTCTCCTCCGGAAAGAACCTTTACTGGTTTAAATACATCATCACCGGAGAATAGCATACGTCCAAGGAAGCCACGCATAAAGGTCTCTGTCGTTTCTTCCGTATATTGTCCAAGCCATTGTACTAAGTTTAAATTACAATCTTGGAAGAACTGTGAATTGTCCATTGGGAAATATGAGGTGGTGATAGTCGTCCCCCACTTGTAGCTTCCTTCATCCGGCTCCATTTCTCCCATGATAATCTTAAATAAAGTTGTGTTTGCTATTTCATTTTCACCAACAAATGCAATCTTGTCATCTTTATTTACACGGAAAGAAACTTGATCCAAAACCTTTACTCCATCTATTGTTTTGCTAATGCCTTCTACCGTTAAAATTTCCTTTCCTGCTTCACGATCCATATTAAATCCTACAAATGGATATCTTCTGGAGGAAGCCGGCAATTCTTCAACTGTCAATTTATCAATCAGCTTCTTTCTGGAAGTTGCTTGTTTTGATTTTGATTTATTCGCAGAGAATCGTTGAATAAAGTTTTGCAATTCTTTGATTTTATCTTCATTCTTTTTATTTTGGTCACGAACCATTTTCTGCATAATCTGGCTCGATTCATACCAGAATTCATAGTTTCCAACGTACATTTTAATTTTACCGTAATCAACATCAACAATATTTGTACAAACGGTATTTAAGAAATGACGATCATGGGAAACCACAATTACCGTTCCTTCATAATCCAAAAGAAAATCTTCTAGCCAATCGATTGCCTGAATATCCAAATGGTTCGTCGGCTCATCAAGCAATATAATGTCAGGTTGTCCAAAGAGTGCCTGTGCAAGTAATACTTTTACCTTTTCTTTTCCTGTTAACGAATCCATCTGATTATATAAAATATCATTTGAAAGTCCTAGACCCTGAAGCAAACGGCTGGCATCTGACTCTGTTTCCCATCCGTTCAACTCTGCAAATTCTCCTTCTAATTCCGAAGCCTTTATACCATCTTCATCAGTAAAATCCTCTTTCGCATAAAGTGCGTCTTTTTCCTGCATAATTTGGTAAAGTCTTAAATTCCCCATGATTACGGTATCTAATACAGTATACTCATCGTAGGCAAAGTGATCCTGTTTCAAAACAGACATACGCACATGTGGCGGAATTGATACACTTCCAGTGGAAGGCTCCAACTCTCCGGATAAAATACGTAGAAATGTTGACTTCCCAGCGCCATTAGCACCAATAATGCCATAACAATTCCCCGGTGTAAATTTCAGATCGACGTCCTTGAATAAAGCTTGGCCGCTAAAATTCAAGCTCACGTTTGTAACTGTAATCATTTTTTGTGTCCTCCTGATTCTCTATATCGTTCGGCTTACTGCCGATTATTATTTCTTTTTACTTTTTAATTTACTTTCTAATTTACTTTCTAAAAAAAAGCATACCCCTTATGATACCATACCTTTCATAAGGGGTGCAACTTAAATCCTATTCTAATTACAATAGAAAACAACTTAAACAATCAGCGAACAGATGGCATTTGAAAATGCAACTGGATCTTCCAAGGTAAATCCTTCAATTAATAATGCCTGATTATAAAGTAACTCTGTATAAGTCTTCGCTTTCTCTTTGTCTTCTGTAAATGATTTCTTTAAAGCCTCTAAAATCGGATGTTTTGCATTGATTTCTAAAACACGATCCGCTTTAATTTTCTGCTCATTTGGAAGTGCATTGATTACCTTTTCCATTTCTAGTGACAAATCTCCCCCGCTAGTTAAGCAAACAGGATGCGTCTTCAATCGCTGTGACAAACGAACTTCCGATACTTTATCACTCAAAGATTCCTTCATGAAATCCAATAGATCTTTGTTTTCTTCCGTCTGCTTTTGTGCCGCTTCTTTTTCTTCTTTACTTTCTTCCAATTCCAAATCGCCACTTGATGCAGATTTAAATTCTTTACCATCAAAATCGTGAAGCATTTGCAGTGCGAATTCATCAATATCTGCAGTTAGGTATAAGACCTCATACCCTTTATCTTTCAATAGTTCAATCTGCGGCAATTTATCAATGCGGTCAATGGTATCTCCGCAAGCATAATAAATGTACTTTTGTTCTGTCTTACAACGAGATACGTATTCAGATAAAGTAACCATTTTCTTCTCTGAGGAAGAATAAAACAAGACTAAATCTTTTAGTATATCCTTATTTGCTCCAAAGCCATCATAGAGTCCATATTTTAATTGCATACCAAAGCTTTCGAAAAATGCATTATACTTTTCACGTTCCGTATTCATCATTGCCAAAAGTTCACTTTTTATTTTCTTTTCCAATCTAGAGGCAATGGCTTTTAATTGACGATCATGCTGCAACATTTCTCTGGAAATATTTAATGATAAATCCTGAGAATCTACAAGTCCACGTACAAAGCTAAAATAATCCGGCAGTAGATCTGCACATTTTTCCATAATCAAAACACCACTGGAATAAAGCTGTAACCCTTTTTCATAATCCTTAGTATAATAATTAAATGGTGCCTTTTCCGGTACAAATAATAATGCATTGTACGTAGAAATTCCTTCTACACTTGTATGAATTACCTTTGCCGGATTTATAAAGTCATGGAATTTTTCTTTATAAAACGTATGGTAATCCTCTTCTGTTAATTCACTTTTATTCTTTTTCCAAATTGGCACCATACTATTTAAAGTTTCTAATTCCATATAATCTTCATACTCATTTTCGCTTCCTTCTTTTAAACGATGCTTTTCCATCATCATGCGAATCGGATAACGAATATAATCGGAATAACGCTTTACCAGCCCCTTAATACGATACGTCTCTAAAAACTCATCATAATGTTCTTCTTCTGTATTTGCTTTTATAGTTAATATAATATCTGTGCCATTGCTTTCTTTTTCACATTCTGTAATGTTATATCCATCCGCACCGGTTGATTCCCAACAATATGCTGTGGTTTCACCAAATGCTTTACTGATAACAGCTACTTTTTCGCTTACCATAAATGCAGAATAGAAACCAACACCAAATTGACCAATGATGTCAATTTCATCTTTTGGCTCATTTTCTTTCTTAAATGCTAATGATCCACTCTTTGCAATAGTCCCTAAATTCTGTTCCAAATCGTCCTTTGTCATTCCAATACCATTATCAGAAATTTTTAATGTACGGTTTTCTTTATCCAGTTCAATTGTAATTGTGAAATCTTCACGAGAAAATCCTGTGTTGTTTTCCATCAATGCACGATAATATAATTTATCGATTGCATCACTGCTATTCGAAATCAATTCTCTCAAAAAGATTTCTTTATGGGTATAAATGGAATTAATCATCAAATCCAAAAGCCGTTTGGATTCTGCTTTAAATTGCTTTTTTGCCATGTGTATAAGCCCCCTTATTTTTCCCCGATTTCCGGGGTTAATTTTTCTTACCCGTTATTATACGGGCTTTCGCTTCCTTAATCTCAGATAGATTGAGGTAGAAAAAAAGTAATGTTAGCACTCACTACATAAGAGTGCTAACATTACTATAAATCATTAAATCATAAAAATCAAGTTTCTTTTAAAGAAATCTCATTTATCTAAATTACTTTAGTAAAACAACTGATATACTAGGATTTTTATAGATATTAGTTTAAAATCTTGTATTTTACATTTATTCTTTTACTTTTACGACTTTCTTATTTTATTCATTTTACTGTATAAAACGTTTTTAATAATATTATTATATATTTTTATTCCCAAGAAAGCCAGAATCCGTAACACATATTTTGTGTTTGAATATACTATCTGTGAAACCAATTACTTAATTGACCAAAAAAAGGAGGTAAATATATGAGTTGTTTCGGTGGACGTATATCGCCGGACCTCTTTTCAAATTGCTGCAACGGGCACGATATGTGTGAGTTCGATGGCAATTTAAACAACGTTGTCTCGGAGCCGATTTATGTACAAAAGGTTTTTGATGCTGTACTGTTCAATCTTCAAGGGTTAAAAACAGTCAACAATCAATGCTTCACTCCAGCAATTCCTAGAGGCCACCGCTTAAAACGTATCGTAGATATTCGCTGTAAAAGAGCCTTCAACCCTCAAAACGTAGAAGACCCTACCAATTTAAAGCTAAATATCAATACGACGATTTCAGGTGGAACCTTTATTAAATGTGCAAACGGCGACGAAGTAACAGTAGTAGGTCCGGACGGTACTTATTCAGAAAAAATTATTTATGCAGATACGCAGGATTGTGATGACAAGGGTAGAGGAACCCCTGTTTTCGGTACACAAAATATCTCTATTACTGGTGATGTAATGGTATATTTGGATCTGTTACTTTGTGACAGATATGATCATGAAGTTACCTTTACTGTTTACACTAAGGTAAATATTGCACAGGAATGTGCTCCGCTGTTACTTACAAACTTCTTTGAACTTTGTATCCCATCTACACAAAACAGTGCATTCCTTCCACGCTTTACTGAATTCTGTAATCCAGCATGCGAAACAAGACTGGCAACCAATAATTTGGGCCGCGATTTAACAATCTGCCCAGACGGTACTGTAAAAGCCAATCTGATCATCGCATTATGTGTTACTTGTGAAAAGAAAATCGTAGTTCCAGTTCAACTTTGCGTACTATCTACTGGTTATGTTCAATTGTTACCAGAATCCTCTGCAATTTGTGATAGCTTCCCTCAACTATTTCCAAATCAAATCCAAAGCAAATACAACCCGGAAGTAGAAGAGGAAGAAGATGATTGTCAATGCATTTGCGATCCTTGCTGTGATCCTTGCTGCGACCCATGCAGAGATAATTTTAACGATTGCTGTGATCCTTGCAGACCAAATAATAACAATAATAGAAGAAGATAATAAAATGACAAAAAAGCCCTTCCATACATACAGAGAAGGGCTTTTGTTTTTCATTATAAATTATAAGTAATTACCAAACTGTGCTAAAATAACACTAAAGAATTTAAAGTATGTACCACCAAAAACAATACCAGCAATCAGCAAAAGCCTGAAAGCTTGCCAACATGTAATTTTGTTAAGATTGAATACTTGTGGCATAGTCATATTCCAAAGCCACCAAAAAATCCAGGTTACTAAGAAAAATATACAAACTCCTAAGAGCAGACAATTAATTATAGCAATTATACCCAACAGTAATCACATCCTTTCATTATTCACTCCCATTTTTAAAAATATTTGGATTTCTTTAATCATCCCTCCCATTTTCCTTTCATTCAAAAAAATTAATCATAAGATTGTCTTTACAAATTAAACCCTTTTTATATCTATTTTTCAAATATCAGAATTTACTTAAAATTCCCAAAAAACATAATATTATATAGCAATATTAAATTGAGTTACGCTTATCATTCTTTTCATTTACTTTTTTACTTCAGGCTACTTTAATATAGTATCAACCTATGCCGATGTTTTTTCGATTTCTTGAAAACAAACGATCGCTGAAAGTAACAATTGGGAATTATGCATACCTAAAAAAGATGAGCTTATCCCCTATTTTACATGTAAAAATAGTACAGAATTATGCCCACATATTATAGGTAAAATCTATTATACTTCAAAGGGTGACGATGAAATTCATAAAGAAAAAATAGATTATTATATTTTTTACGACAAGCATTTCTATATTGGCGAAAGGCGCTGGTACCTAAATGAACATCTCGATGGAATTGTAAAGGTGCATTTAAAGATCACGTGGGATGATTATGTAAAAGTACATTCTGAATATATTTCTACAAATAATTTAACCGAGGAGGAAATACAGCAAACAAATAAATGGATCGAAGCACATGATAAAGAATATAAAAATCCGATTGATTATGAAGAATTAATAAGATGGAAAGTCTTTTCTATGAATTGATCCTCTACTTGTTTATAAAAATAATGCCTGCAATGCATAAAACAATCCCAATAATTTGGTTTAAAGAAATCGTTTCTTTATATAACAGAAGGCCGACAAAAATCAAAACGATAGCTAAGCCAATATTTGTAACTAAAGAACCGATGCTTACATTCCATCCAGCCCGATAAACTTGAATATATCCAAATTCAAGACCTACAATTGCCAGCCCTAGTCCGAAACTGGTCCAATTAATGTTATGCATTTCACTAAACAAGTTCTTGTTCTCACTCGTAATAAAAAAAAGGATAACAGATAATACCGCAGCAGTTATATAAGTAACAGTTATTGCAGCAAATGGTTGTACACCTTCAGGTGTTGATTTTGCACAAATATTATAGAATGTATTTGCAAAAATAACAATCAAAATTGGCCAGGTATAATTCCACATTTTCCTTACCTCCAAGTATATGTATGCATAATAAATATACATATTCTGCAATCATTGTTACATTCAATGTAGAGAAACGTTACGAATAATTTAACACGATTATTCAAAATATTCAATCTTAATTGTGGAATTAACTAAATAAAAAATCTATTGTGAAACCTTACTTATACTCCTTTAAAGCTTTTATCAATCGATCAATCTCAAAATCTTGATTATACAAACCCATACTGATTCGAACAATACCTGTATAAGGGCTTCCACCGATTAGCTTCTTTACATATAAATCCGCACCACAGAATCCATTTTTTACTATGATGCCATAATCTTCATATAAATATTTTGCTGTTTCCTCTTGAGTCTTATCTTTTACATTAAATGCAATAATCGGTATTCTGTCTTCCAAATGATTATTATCTCCATAAATGATTATATTGGGATTTAAATTTAAATGATGCATCGCATAAGAAAGCAATTCGGATTCATGTTTTTTTATAACATCCATATTTATTTGCGTCATTGTTTGTATTGCAGTCGCTAAAGCAATTACTCCTAATATATTGTTAGAACCGGCTTCATAGCGCTGTGGACTATCTTTCAATATAATTTCATCATCTGTAACTAGTTCTGTAATTCCTGCTCCGTAACAAAGAGGGTACCCTGTATTTAGAACGTGTTTATTCCCAACAAGAGCACCAGTAAAGAATGGAGCATATGTTTTATGGGCACTAAACGCTATATAATCGATACTCTCCATTGCATCTACTGGATTCATATTAATTCTACGATGCTGCATCAATTGTGCAGCGTCAACTAAGATTTCTGCATTATGTATGTGAGCTAATCTCGCAATTTCATGAATTGGATTAACGTATCCGGTTACATTACTTGCGCCAGTAACTGCCACTAACTTTACTCTTCCTCTATACTTTAATAGCTTTTGCTCTAAATCAAGCATAGATAGTCTACCATCTTGGTCTACATTAACCAAATCAGTTTCACATCTATATTTCCATGGAAGATAATCCGATAAATGCTCCATATAAGTTGTAATTACCACAGGCTCCATATCTGAATTTTCCTGACAAATTACATTGCTTAAAATGTTAATTGCTTCCGTCGTATTTTTCGTATAAATTACGGTATTATTTTCGATATCTGCATTAAAAAAGTTCATAATACTAATTCGACTGTCTTCATATAAGTCTGATAGAAACTTTGCTTTTCTCGATTTATCTGATATATATTTATACCATGGTAAATATTTTTCCAGTTCATTCATAACAGATTTAAAAGGAGGTGTTGTACCACCATTATCAAAATAAATACTATTTAAAGTCCCATTATTCGTCGGAATCAATGATGATGTATCCATGACTAATTTTCTTAAAGCATACGCAAGGTCATTTTGTTTTTTTTCAGTTTTCATAGTCTTCCTTTCTTACATCTTTATTTTCTAATACAATAATACATATGCTTAAATAATAAATAAGTTCCTTGAAAATTAGTAATAACTATTTATATGAAATTAAATTTTCTTATAATGAAAGAATTTCTAGTATAAAAAGAGTGGCGAAAATCTAACGATATTGCCTATTAGATAAAAGAAGACAACGCATCGCGTTGTCTTCTGTCATTGTTTAATTATATCTTCTATTAAAGATTTTCTTATTCAGTATAAGGGATTGTAACTATAAAGTTAATCTAATTTTCTCATAAAGAATAACATTTCCTCTTCATTAAATCCTAGTCCTCTATATAGATTATGAGCTTTTTCATTATCCATTTCTACATGAAGTTGGACTCTTTTATAATCATGATCTCTAGCATATTCAACGATATAATTCATTATTTTTTTGCCAATCCCATTTTTTCGATAGGAAGGCAATACATATAAATCGTCCACCGTTAAGCCTTTTCCCCCAGACCATATACTATAAACAGTCCAAACATTAGCAAATCCGATAACTTCATTATTAACTTTTGCAACA
>JAYFPL010000085.1:0-18740 GCA_034927775.1 Anaerovorax sp.
CTTCACCAAACAAAATTCCGCATAAAATCCTTCAAAATCCATTTCAGCGCTATCTTTTATAGAAATATAAATCCCATACGCAGCAGCAATTCCAATGGCAGGAGCCCCTCGTACACGAAGTTTATGAATGGCATGCCATACATCCTCCTTCGTATGCATCTCTAAGTATTCCGTTGTTGTCGGAAGCTTTGTCTGATCTAAAATTAACAACACTCCATCTTGAAATTTAATCGGTGAAAACTCCTGACCTTTCATTTTCTTCTCCTTTTTTATCATTTATTATTATAAAAAAACTTTTCTTTTAAATTAAATCATTCCATTTAAAATACCATTTACATTTTGTATCAAACGGTTCCATGCATAAATAAATTCATCCAGTTCTTCGCGGCCTTTCTCTGTCAACCGATAATATTTGCGCAAAGGACCCAATGCAGATTCCCTTATAAAGCTTTCAATCAATTTATTCTTTTGTAGTCGTGTATATAAAGGATATAGAGTTCCTTCTGAAATATCGTCAAAGCCATTCTCTCTCAGTAGCTTTGCAATCTCATATCCGTAAGTCTCTCCCTTTAATTCAATGATTTTTAATACGCAACCTTCCAAACAGCCCTTTAATAGTTGTGATTGATTATTCATATGCCATCCATCACCCTAATTCATCTTTCTTACTGTATAATCAAACAGTCGATCTAAAGCTACACAAATCAAAAGAAATAGTATGAAATTTACATGAAACAATACTTGCCTTAAGTATAGTCCACTTAAAACAAAAAAAGCAACTGCAAAACTGTAGCCTCCCCAAATTATAAAATCCCATTTCTTTTCTTGTTTTTTTATAGGATCATTTAGTTTCAGAGCAAATTTACCCAAATAACGCAGTGCCGTATATACAATGCCAATTGCCAAAATACTATTTAAAGTTAAAGACAATGTGACTGCAACGTCAAAGGTAACTGCTCTTTCTTTTATCCAAATCGGCAGTAATATAGATAGGAGCATTCCAAAAAAACCAGTAAAAATCAAAAGGATCCGAGGAATATATAAGAGTTTTAAGATTGCTTTTTTTGCCAAACTATACGATTCATAAACCTGTTTAACATAATCATTACAAAATGCATTGATATCATTTGTTCCCAGAATCGTCTTAATGTCTACACCTTCTTGCTCCGCCTGTAAAAATAAATTCAGACAATGATGACTGAATTCCTCTGCATCTCTTTCATCAATATTTGAATATCGAACGGTCAATAAAATTTCTTCAAATAATATACGATTGGCTTCTGTCAGTTTTTCACTGTAACAAGCCATCTCCTTAACTAGTTTCTTCGTTTTCATTCCAGTAAACCCCCATAGTATTATGTATTACATAGTAGCAAGCTATATTGTAATGCATAATAGTCTCTTCGTCAATAAAAATCAACTGGTCTTTTATAGAAAATAATTTAAACTTTTAAACTTTTAGTTAAGTACGATATGTTGTCATATTTAGCATATTAAAATAATGTACCGGAGATAATTTAGAAATAAAGAAAATTACTAATGAGTGTAGAACAAGGGAGGAAGGCATTATACTAAGCAGGTAGTTCTAAGACAGAACTACCTGCTTTTACACTATAAATTAATAACGAAGTCTAATGAAGATTTATTTCTTTACAATACTTCCAATGTCTTTTCGATACTGCATTCCTTCAAAGACGATTTTTTCTACATTAGAGAACGCCTTTTTTCTCGCTTCTTCATGTGTTATACCTGTTGCAGTAACGCCCAAAACACGCCCTCCATTTGTAAGGATTGGTCGTTGACCATGCTCATCCGTTTCCGTTCCAAATTTCGTTCCAGCATGAAATACGATAACATCCTTATCTACATGGTCCAGTCCGGTAATAACCCTACCTTTTGGATAATTACCCGGATAACCCTCTGATGCCAATACCACACAGACTGCTTTGTGATTACTCCATTTTATTTCTTGCTCTGAAAGGGTTCCATGAATGACTGATTCAAAAATATCAAGCAAGTCTGAATCCAAGCGAGAAAGTACAGATTGGGTTTCCGGATCACCAAATCGGTTGTTAAACTCAATTACTTTTGGCCCATCTTCTCCAATCATCAAACCGATAAAAAGGACACCCTTAAAATCCAATCCGTCTTTTTGGAATCCTTTTATTGTAGGCTCTAATATCTGCTCACGAATTTGCTGTGCAAGTTCATCCGTAAAAATCAAGCTTGGAGAATACGTTCCCATTCCACCTGTATTCGGCCCCTTATCTCCATCAAAAATACGCTTATAATCCTGTGCGGATTCCATCGGAACAATGACATTGCCGTCTACAAAGCAAAGCATCGATGCTTCAATGCCTGTAAGAAATTCTTCTACAACAATTTTTTCTCCTGCACTTCCAAAGATTCTATCACCCATCATCTCTTCAATGGCTTTCAGTGCCTCAGTTTCGGTTTCTGCGATAACCACACCTTTTCCGGCTGCAAGTCCATCTGCTTTTAGTACCATTGGATATCCGAAAAGTCCCACAGCTTTTTTCAAGTCTTCCTTGTCAGTAAATTCTCGATACCCTGCTGTAGGTATATTGTGACGTTCTAAAAATGCTTTGGTAAAAGCTTTCCTTCCTTCAAGCTGTGCACATTTTTTATTCGGTCCGAATGTTTGAATACCTTCTTTTTCTAAGGCATCTACAATACCCATTGAAAGCGGTACTTCCGGTCCAACTACAACCATATCTATATTTTTTTCTTTTGCAAATCTGCAAATATTATTTATATCCTCAGCCTTAATATCAATACATTCTGCTTGTTTTGCTATACCTGCATTCCCAGGGGCACAATATAATTTTGTTACTCGAGGACTCTGGCTAAGTTTCCATGCAATGGCATGTTCTCTGCCTCCATTTCCCACAATTAAAATCTTCATTCTGTTTCCTCTTTTCCCTGCATTCCAATCTATTTTAAATTCTCTTACAAATTTGCATGCAAACGAATTGTATTTTAATGTTTAATGCTTAAAGTGACGTACTCCTGTAAATACCATAGCAATTCCTAATTCATTTGCCTTTTTGATGGATTCTTCATCACGAATGGAACCGCCTGGCTGAATAATCGCAGTAATCCCAGCTGCTGCCGCTGCTTGTACACAATCATGGAATGGGAAAAACGCATCCGATGCCAAAACGGCTCCTTTTGTATCTCCTGTGGCTTGCTTAATGGAATTTTCAACTGCCCAAATTCGGTTTACTTGTCCCGGTCCGATTCCTAAGGTACGATTGTCCTTTGCAATCACGATTCCATTGGATTTGATGTGCTTTACCACTTTCATTGCAAAACACATATCCGACATTTCCTGTTCGCTTGGAATTCGATCGGTTACTACTTTCAACTCATCTTCCTCAAAGAGTGTTGTATCTATTTCTTGTACGAGCAATCCTCCAGTTACCTTCTTTAAGGTTAAAGTTCCCTCATTAATGGTTTCAATAATTGCAGGAAGTTTCAAAAGACGAAGATTCTTTTTCTGTGTAAGAACCTCTAATGCTTTTTCGGTGAAATCCGGTGCAATGATAATTTCTACAAAAATTTTACTAATCTCTAATGCAGTCGCCTCATCAATCGGACGGTTTGCCGCAACAATACCTCCATAAATGGATACAGGGTCCGCTTCATACGCTTTGAGATATGCATCACAAATCGTTTCTCCAACACCAACACCACAAGGATTTGCATGCTTTACTGCAACCACAGTCGGTTCTTCAAATTCCTTTAATGCTTCCAAAGCTCCATTCGTGTCATTGATATTATTAAAGGAAAGCTCTTTTCCATGAAGCTGCTTTGCATTGACAAGATCTCCTGCCTGTGGTTTGATTTCCTTATAGTACCACGCCTTTTGGTGTGGATTTTCACCATAACGAAGTTCCTGTGCTTTTTCAAAGGTCAAAGTAAGCTGATCTGGTAATTCCCCATGAATTTGCTTACGAAGGTAATCGGAAATTAAAGCATCGTAAGATGCGGTATGCTCAAAAACCTTGAGTGCAAGTTTATACTTTGTATCATAAGAAACGGTACCGTTTTCTTTCAACTCTATGATTACTGCTTCATAATCTTGTGGATCGCAGACAACGACTACATCCTTATGATTTTTCGCTGCAGAACGAAGCATTGTAGGACCGCCGATGTCAATATTTTCAATGGCTTCCTCTAACGTTACACCCTCTTTTAATATTGTTTGTTTAAAAGGGTATAAGTTGATTGCCACAATATCAATGGTTTCAATGTTTAAGTCCTTAAGCTGCTGCATATGTTCCGGTTTTTCTCTCATTGCTAAAATACCGCCATGTACCGCAGGATGCAGAGTCTTCACCCGACCATCCAGGCATTCCGGAAAACCAGTCACCTCTGAAATACCGGTTACAGCAATTCCATTTTCTTTTAAACGAGTTGCCGTACCTCCAGTTGAAATAATCTGGACGCCCAATTCTTCTAGTTTTTGTGCAAATTCTACCACTCCTGTTTTATCAGAAACGCTGATCAATGCTCTCATTTTTTTACTCCTTTCCATTCCAGCAATAAGTACAAAGCTTGCACTTATCAATTCCCACCGCAGCTAATGTATCCTCAAGCTCATGATATTTTAAGCTTGTAAATCCAAGCTCTTCTTTTATCTTCTCAACCATTTTTGCATGTTTTTCCGTAGAAGCATCCACATACTCCTGTAAAATTTCTTCCGTCACCTCGCCGCCTTCCAGTTCCTTAATCACACGACGTGTAATTAAGTCCATATCACTAACCGATCTGGAGAAATTCAAATATTTGCATCCATACATGATTGGAGGGCAAGCGGAACGAACGTGAATTTCTTTTGCACCGTTTTCATAGAGGTATTTTACCGTTCCGTAAAGCTGTGTGCCACGTACTATGGAATCATCAATTAAGACAAATTTCTTGCCATTAATAATTTCATGAACCGGAACCAACTTCATCTTTGCAATTAAGTCTCTTGCTTTCTGATTTTGCGGCATAAAGCTTCTTGGCCAAGTCGTCGTATATTTAATCAATGGTCGAGCATAAGGAATGCAAGATTGATTTGCATAGCCAAGAGCATGTGCCGTTCCGCTATCCGGTACGCCTGCTACAAAATCCACATCCATTTTCCCATCATGATCTGCAATGCTGGCACCATTTCGATACCTCATTTGCTCTACATTTTTCCCCTCATAAGTTGAAGTCGTATATCCAAAATAGGTCCATAAGAATGTACAAATACGCATTTTTTCTTTCGGTTCACTTACCGTTTTCGCTTCATCCGCTGTAATACGTACTATTTCTCCGGGTCCAAGTTCACGAAGTGGTTTAAAACCCAAATTATAAAATGCAAAGGATTCGGAAGACGCACAAATGCTATCCTTCTTTTTCCCTAATATCATAGAAGTTCTTCCATAAAGGTCTCTCGCCGCATACAAACAATCTTCCGTCAAAATTAAAATAGTAATGGAACCCTCAATCTTTTTCTGTGCAAATTGAATACCTTCTACAATGTTATTGCTTGTAGAGATTAATGCTGCAACAAGCTCTGTATTATTTATAGTTCCGCCGCTCATTTCTAAAAATTGGTTACTTCCCATATGAATGAGTTCCTGCACCAGCTGCTCTTTGTTATTGATTCTCCCTACGGTTCCGATAGAATAATGTCCTTGACGGCTGAATACCGTTAAAGGCTGCGGCTCACCGTCACTGATGCTTCCAATTCCTTTGCTTCCTACCATAACCGTAGCTTCTTTTTCAAATTTAGTTCGAAACGGTGCATTTTCAATACTATGGATGGCACGTTCGAAGCCATTTTCACCATATACGCACATTCCCCCACGTTTGGTTCCCAAATGGGAATGATAGTCTGTCCCAAAAAACAAATCCATAACACAATCTTTTTTGGAAACTACTCCAAATAATCCACCCATTATTTTCCTCCTCAAATTTTCTCTTCTAATAATTTCTTAATGGCTTTTATTAAAATCTTATGTTCTGTTATCAGGACTCTGGCCGCTAGTATATCTGCCGTATCTCCTTCTAATACAGGAACGCTTTCCTGTAAAATAATCTCACCGGTATCCACACCTTCATCCACAAAATGAACCGTAGCGCCTGTTTGCGTTTCTCCGGCATCAAGCACTGCTTGATGAACTCGTTTTCCATAAAACCCTTTTCCGCAGAACTTCGGTATCAGGGATGGGTGAATGTTAATAATCCTTCCTTCATATGCTTGTATAAGCTTTGTATCCAGCACACTCATATAGCCAGCTAAGACTACGAGGTCGGTATTTTCCTCATTTAATGCAGAAATCAGTGCACCTGTACGTTCCTTTAATTCGGGATATGTTTCTTTACCGATTACTTTAACTGTTATCCCATGTTTTCTTGCACGTTCTAAAGAAAATGCTTTGCTGTTGCTCGAAATGACCTGTACAATTTCCGCATTTTCAATTTCACCACACGCAATAGCATCAATGATTGCCTGTAAATTGGTACCCCCGCCAGATACCAATACCGTTATTTTCTGCATAGAACAACTCCTTGTCCTTCCACGATTCCTCCTATGATGTTTGGCTGTTCACCAGCTTCTTTTAATACACGTATTACCATTTCTGCCTGTTCTTCTTCTACAACCATAATCATGCCCACGCCCATATTAAAGGTTGCGAACATTTCATTTTCTTCAATATCCGCACATTTTTGAATGTATCGGAAAATAGGCGGAACCTCCCAGCTTCCAACTTGTATTTCAACACCAAGTCCTTCTGGAATGATTCTTGGAATGTTTTCAAAAAAACCTCCGCCCGTAATGTGAATAATCCCGTTTACATCTGTCACTTTACGGATGGCATTGCAGGCAGCGGTATAAATCTTTGTAGGACGTAAAAGTGCTTCTCCAATTGTTTCTCCAAGTTCATCCACATAATCCAACACATCCATTTTTTCTTTTTCAAAAATAACTTTACGAACCAGAGAATATCCATTACTATGAATGCCGCTTGAAGGGATTCCGATTAATACGTTACCTTTTTTAATTTTAGAACCATCAATAATTTTTTCCCGATCTACAACACCGACTGCAAACCCAGCCATATCATATTCACCATTGCCATAAAAATCCGGCATTTCAGCAGTTTCTCCACCTACTAGTGCGCATTCACCGAGAACACAGCCGTCTGCAATCCCCTTTACAATATCCGCAACTTTCTCTGCATGCACTTTACCTGTTGCAATATAATCCAAAAAGAACAACGGCGTTGCACCTTGACATAACACATCATTTACACACATAGCAACGCAATCCTGTCCTACAGTGTCATGCTTTTCCATAAGAAATGCAATTTTCAGCTTTGTACCTACGCCATCCGTTCCAGCAACCAATACAGGTTCCTTCATATCTTTCACATCTAGCTTAAACAAACTTCCAAAGCTGCCAAGACCTGTAAGAACATTTGGTGTAAATGTTTTTTTTACATGGTCCTTCATCAAACGAACCGCTCGTTCGCCTTCCTTAGTATCTACACCCGCGTCTTTATAGGTAAGCTTTTCTTCTTTCATTTATGTTCCTGTTCCTTTCTGTTTCCTAATTGATTTTATACATTCTGTAATTTTCTAAATCAATATTTTATAATGCTTTTATTTTTTTACCCTCTGCAATACATTCTGATACGTTTCTTCAACATTTCCCAAATCTCTGCGGAAACGATCCTTATCCATTTTTTCGTTGGTATTTACATCCCATAAACGACAAGTATCCGGTGAAATTTCGTCCGCTAAAATGACAGTTCCATCGTAAAGTCCAAATTCAATTTTAAAGTCAATCAGCTTTAATCCTCTTTCCAAGAAAAACGGCTTCAATTCTTCATTAACCTGATAGGCATATTTACGAACGGTTTCCAGTTGTTCCTCTGTCGCTAATTCCAATGCTAATATGTGATCGTCATTAATAAGAGGATCTCCCAAATCATCGTTTTTGTAAGAGAATTCCAATACGGTACGTGCAAGTGCTTTTCCTTCTTCTACACCATAGCGCTTTGAGAACGATCCGGCAGCTACATTTCGAATGATCACTTCAAGAGGTAAAATGGTAACCGCTTTTACGAGTGTCTCCCGATCGCTGAGCTTTTCTACAAAGTGAGTTGGAATGCCCTTTGTTTCCAGCATTTCAAAAATAATATCGGACATGATATTGTTTACAACACCTTTGTCTGCAATGGAGCCTTTCTTCTCTCCGTTAAATGCGGTTGCATCGTCCTTATAGTCAACAATATAAAGTTTTGGATCATCCGTTTTAAATACTTTTTTTGCTTTACCTTCATAAATTTGCTCTAATTTTTTCATATGCTTACTCTCCCTTTCTTTTCTTTACTCTCAAAGTAATTAACGATAGAATCGATACTAACTTTTTTATTAAAAACTAAATTTTATTTTTCCGCTTGAAATTGTTGGTCTAATGCAATAATTTCCTCTTCCATTTTTTTCTTATATTGTTTCATCTGTTCTCTCAATTCCGGATATTTAATTGACAACATTTGTACAGCCAAAAGTCCTGCATTTTCTGCACCATCAATGGCAACCGTGGCAACCGGAATACCTTTTGGCATCTGTACAATGGAAAGAAGAGAATCGAGTCCATCCATTGTGGAAGACTTAATCGGAAGCCCGATGACAGGAATTGCGGTAAAGGCAGCAATAACGCCGCCTAAATGCGCAGCTTTCCCTGCTGCAGCAATGATAACCTCAATGCCTCTTTCCTCTGCATGAGAGGCAAATTCCTCTGCCACTCTCGGCGTTCTATGTGCAGAAATGATGCGTGTTTCAATCTGAATACCAAATTGCGCCAGTATCTTTTCCGCTTTTTCCACTACCGGATAATCGGACTTACTGCCCATTACGATTGCTACTTTCATTGATTTTCCTCCTTTTATTTAAAATAAGCTACACCAGCTTCAAATAACTTCTGATCCTTTTCACCCAATACGTTCTTATATAAATTGTGTCCAATTCTCTCAGAATGCCCCATCTTACCAAAAATTCTTCCATCCGGTGATGTAATACCGCAAACTGCTTCTACACTTCCATTCGGATTCCATCTCGGATCCATCGTCGGTACACCGTTCAAATCCACATATTGTGTTGCAATCTGTCCATTTTCGGCCAGCTCTTTTAGAAGCTTTTCATCAGCAATGAAACGCCCCTCTCCATGAGAAATCGGAATGGTATGCACATCGCCCACTTCAGTAAACGCAACCCAAGGTGATTTTACGGAAGCTACTCTGGTTCTTGTCAAACAAGATACATGCCGTCCAATTCGATTATAAGTTAGAGTTGGGCTCTCCTCTGTTGCATCAACAATTTTTCCGTATGGTACCAAACCTAATTTGATCAAAGCCTGGAATCCGTTGCAAACCCCAAGCATCAAACCGTCACGATGCTCCATTAAATCCTCTACTGCTTCTTGAATCATTGGATTACGGAATAACGCGGTAATGAATTTTGCAGAACCATCCGGCTCATCTCCTCCTGAAAATCCGCCTGGGATCATAATGATTTGACTATTTCTAATATTTTGAGCCATTTTCTTAATGGATTCATTTAAATCTTGTTCGCTCTGATTTCGAATAATTTGAATCGCTCCAATGGCTCCCGCACGCTCAAAAGCCCTTTTTGAATCCATTTCACAATTGGTTCCTGGAAACGTCGGAATAAATACCCTTGGCTTTGCATGGCAAATTTTCGGTTTTGCATGATTACGCTCAATGTAAGAAAGAATTTCTACTTTCTTTTCCTCTTGCTCTCCCTTCGCTGTCGTTGGAAAAGTCGTTTCCAGCGGTGCTTTCCAAGCAGAAATCAGCTGATCTAAATCAACCTTATGACAACTTGCTTCTATATCATTTAAAACAACTGCAATCTCTGAATCATGCGTAGTCAATCCAATTTCTTTATATTGACTGCCTGCAAATAAACTTCCTACGTCTTCCGAATTGGATACTTCGAGAATCAAAGCACCATAAGCACTCGTATACAGCTCTTTACTGGAAATATTTTTCAACGACGCCCCAATCTTATTTCCTGCTGCCATCTTAACGACTGATGATAAAATACCGCCTTTTCCAACAGTAGATGCTGCTAATATTTTTTTCTCATTCGTTAATCTCTGCACTGTCTTCATATTTTCTCGGTACTGGGCAAAATCTAAAATATCCTCTTTATCTCGATTTGCATATACAAATACTAATTTGCTTGAGGTTGTTTTAAATTCTGTTGAAACAACTTTATCCGCTTCAATGGTACCCACTGCAAATGAAATCAAAGTAGGCGGCACATGAATGTCCATAAAGGTACCGGACATACTATCCTTTCCACCAATTGCAGGAATGCCCAATTCAATTTGTGCATTGAGTGCACCAAGTAATGCGGCAAATGGCTTTCCCCATTTGATTGAATCATCACCCAGACGTTCAAAGTATTCCTGAAACGTTAAACGTGCCTTTGAGTAGTCCCCACCCATCGCTGTTATCTTTGTTGCAGAATCGATAACCGCATACAGTGCTCCATGAAACGGACTCTTTTTAGAAATCTGCGGATCAAATCCAAAAGTCATAAGTGATGTTGTATCCGTATAACCTGTTGTAATCGGTAATTTTGCTGCCATACCAGCTGCAGGACTCAGCTGGTATTTACCACCCAATGGCATAAGAACACTTCCTGCACCAATCGTACTGTCAAATTGTTCTATGAGTCCTTTTTGGCTACAGCAATTTAAGTCAGCTACTACTTTGCTAAATTCTTCATCTTTTATTTCTTCAAAAATAGATTGGCTCGGTGCTTCTACCACTACTTGAATTTCCTGCTTTACTCCATTTGTATCTAAAAATGCTCGACTTAAATTAAGAATGCATTCTCCACGCCAAAACATACGGAAATAGCCCGTATCTGTTACCCAAGCAACCGTAGTTGCTTGCAAATTTTCTTCGTTTGCATACGCAATCAATGCTTCACAATCTTCCTTAGAAACAACAGCAGCCATACGTTCTTGTGATTCCGATATTGCTAATTCTGTCCCATCAAGACCTTCATATTTTTTCGGCACCAAATCCAAATTAACATCAATGCTATCTGCCAATTCTCCGATGGCTACCGAAACACCACCTGCACCAAAGTCATTGCATCGTTTTATTAATGTTGCCACTTCTTTTCTTCGATAGAAACGCTGAATGTTTCGTTCAACTGGAGGATTTCCCTTTTGTACCTCCGCACCACAGTTTAAAATTGAATCCTCTGTATGCTCTTTGGAAGAACCTGTCGCTCCGCCACAGCCGTCTCTTCCCGTTTTCCCTCCGATAAGTACAATGCAATCTCCCGAAATCGGACGTTCTCTTCTTACATGACTGGCGGGAGCAGCTCCAATAACCGCACCAACCTCCATACGTTTTGCCACATAACCAGGGTCATAAATTTCCGTTACCTGCCCGGTCGCAAGTCCAATCTGATTTCCATAAGAACTGTATCCATCAGCCGCACCCTTTGTAATCTTTATTTGAGGAAGCTTTCCAGTTAAAGTGTCCTCTATCTTTGTTCTAGGGTCGGCACTTCCACTTACGCGCATAGCCTGATATACATAGACACGCCCTGACAGCGGATCACGAATGGCACCGCCAAGACAAGTAGCTGCACCTCCAAATGGTTCAATTTCAGTTGGATGGTTATGCGTTTCATTCTTAAACATAACCAGCCAATCTTCTTCATTGCCATCAATTTTGGCTTTTACTTTAATGCTGCAAGCATTTATTTCCTCTGACTCATCCAAATCATTTGCTAAGCCTTGTTTCTTTAGATATTTTGCACCGATGACTGCCATATCCATAAGACATATATCTTTTTCACGTTCCCCATAAACTTCTTTACGAAGTCGTAAATAGTTTTCATATGCATCTTTAATCATACCAGCATAAGGGCCATCTCCAAATGTAACATCTGTGATTCTTGTATTAAACGTAGTATGACGACAATGATCCGACCAATATGTGTCAATCACACGAAGCTCTGTAATCGTAGGATCCGTTTTCTCTTCTTTATAATAAGTTTGAACAAAGAACAAATCTTCTTTACTCATCGCAAAGCCTCTATCCTTACGAAATTGCTCCAATTGTTCCTTTGACCAGCTGGAAAATCCTATAATATGTTCTACACTCATCGGGATGTCCATATCCATTTCCAAACGCGCTGGCTTTTCCCAATCTGCTTCTTTTGAATCAACCGGATTGATGCAGTAATTCTTAATTATATCCTTCTCAGTTTCGTTTAGCTCACCTGAAATCACATAAACTTTCGAAGAGCGAACCACAGCTTTCGTACTAGTGTTTAACATTTGAATGCATTGCGCTGCAGAATCTGCTCGCTGATCGTATTGGCCCGGCAAATACTCCACCGCAAAATAAAAAGAATCTGCATCTAAATTCATCGTTTCTTCCCAGACCCTATCAATGGCTGGTTCTGAAAAAACGGCATATTTTGCAGACTCATATACTTCATCTTCGATTCCTTCTATATCATAACGATTAATCACTCTCACTGCTGTAATTTGCTGCAAATGCAAATTGACCTTCAAATCGGAAAAAAGTCTTTGCCCTTCTACATCAAAGCCTGTCTTCTTTTCCACAAAAATTCGTCTTACCATTGGTTACCCTCCCCGATTTACGAACATTACAATTGTTTTTAACTTAGATAGTTCGTGATTTTCGCAATTTATTTCTTTTTTCACCTTTATATTAACAGATATAAAGATAAATATCAAATAAAATACGAATATTTTATATTTTTTCAGCTATGTTTTTTGTTTTATATTTTTCCTTTAATTATTGTAAGAAACTTTCTTTAAAAGATAAAACGCTGTCAGCGACGGCTGACAGCGTTTTTCTTAATTTCTATATGCTATATGCTTTTTGTTTACTTTTCTTTTATTTTCCGTTTCCATATCCGCCGCTTGACAAATAATATTTTAAATTGCTTTGCGTACCTAGAATCTTGGCTGCATACCGTGTAGAATAGCTTCCCCGGTTTACGGCTACCGATCCTTGGTTGTAAGCGGATAATGCTTTTGTTACATTTCCTCCGTAAGCATCAATTCTTTCCTTTAAATACTTGGCTCCAAATTCGATGTTTACATGAGGGTCCAAAAGCTGTGTGGAACTAATTCCATATCTAGCTGCGGTAGACGGCATAATCTGCATCATCCCCAACGAACCACTTCTGGATTTTGCTGATGAATTAAAGGTACTCTCTCGGTGTGCAACTGCCATAAGCAGAGTTTGATCCACACCATAGATGTTGGCCTCATGTTGAAATAAAAAGACCAATCTTTGCGCCTTATTCGTGGTATAACTACCATTATACCTCTTAATATAATTTACCAAGCCTCGATTGTATCTTGAACGAGGCTCATTAAAAAAGGATTTGGCTTTTACACCTTCTTTTGTGCTGATATAAATGCCTGTATACGAATCAAAATATACATCCCATCCGAATAAACCATTACTTGTGATTACAGTAACCGGAATATATGGTACTATTCCCTTTACTAGAACCGGCATCCCTTTTAGGTCAACCTGTTTCGCTTCAAGTTTTGGCAATTCAATCACCGTTTCCTGATCCGACTGTTCTTCTGCATCTAAGACTGTCTCCTGCTGCTCAGTATTTTCTGCCTCCTCTACAGTCGTTTCGTTCGCATCTTCATACGCAATCACCGAGACGTTACTCACAATTTCTGTTTTTACGTCCTGCTTATTGTTCTTCATCCATCTCTGAGAGAGATTGGTTTGCGTAGGTTCTGCTTTCCAAAGTTTCAATGTGCGGCTTTCCATGTCCAACTCAATCTTTAAACCAAGAATTTTACCCATTTCTGCACTTAATGGCAAATAGGTTGAATCCTTATAAAGAAAGAATGGATCATCCATTTGATAGTTTATAATTTGTTGTCCGTTAATTGAAATGTCCTTAATGAAAAAATCTCCTTGAACATTATCTCCAGCATATATAGAAATTGATGAGAAAAGTAAGATTGTCAACGAAAGCCACACAGATATAAGCTTCTTTGCCATATCTATTTCTCCTCTCTTTCCTGTGTTCATTTACAACTAAACACTTAGTTATTATACCATAACAAGGAAAAAAGTATACACTTTTTTGCCATTTCTTTCTCAACAAACACATAAAACGTTTAAATTTCAACAATTTCACTATTGAAAAAAAAATATAATTTCCCCTTTATTTTTTCCTTATTTTGTATATACTGTATGCATATCCCACAAAAAACGTGCCGTCGAAAAAAAGGCTATTAAATCGAAATTAAAAGCATTTTTAAGAGAGACTCTGTGTTAAAATGAATCAAAATGAAAGTAATTTCATCAAATAAATTTCACAAAGTTGATTCATTTAAATGAAATCGATGCATGATAAAATGTATGATAAAATACATTAAAAGGTAAATATAAATAGTAAAGGGGTCCCTATGATTAACCAAGTTCAAAAAAAAATATTAATCCTGGCTTTATTTGCAGGAGAAATCATGTTAAAAAGCGGTGCAGAAATTTATCGTGTCGAAGATACTGTAACTCGTATCTGCAAGGCTTGTAATATTCCTTATGCGGAAGTATTCGCCACAACAACAGGAATCTTCGTTTCCGTTGACGAAGGATCCGAACATAGTGATATGCATACCTTTTTAAAACGAATCCGAAACAGCAGCATTGATTTGGAAAAAATATCTAAAATCAATCAGTTTTCAAGAACCTTCGCATCAACCGATCTCTCGATTGATGAGGGGATGGATTTATTAAAGGAAATCAACCACTCCTCACAGTTTGCATTTTTATGGCGAGTACTAGGTGCCGGAATGATTGCTTCCTTTTTTACGGTAATGCTGGGTGGACTTTTTTTGGATTTTATTGCATCCTTTGCTATCGGTGTTCTAACCTATTTTGTTACTATTTTTTTAGAACGATTGGAATTAAATCTTTTTATCAAAGATTTTTGCTCCTGCGCGCTTGTTGCCTTTTTAGCGTTGTTGTTTGTCGGAATCGGACTCGGTCACAGTACCCACTTGATCATCATCGGTTCTATCATGATATTTCTCCCAGGAGTATCCATTACGAACGCAGTCCGGGATTCTCTGACGGGTGATTTGGTTTCAGGACTTTCCAGAGCTATGGAGGCCATCTTAGTTGCCGTCGCCATTGCTGCCGGAGTCGGGCTTGTTTTAAAAATATTCGGTGCGTTTGGAGGTGTCTATTAATGTTATTACAATTTTTCTTTGCGTTTGCTTCTACCGCCGGATTCTGCCTCATTTTCAATGTGCCCCGCAGGCATATGATCAGTGCTTCTGCCGTTGGCGCATTAGGATGGACAGCATTTCAATATGCTCTCATCTTTGGCCATGGAAATGTCGCCGCTTGTTTTTTTGGTTCATGTGTCGTAGCTTTACTCAGCGACATTTGCTCCAGAGTATTTAAAGATGCTACCACACTCTTCATCATTCCCGGAATCCTCCCTCTGGTACCCGGCGCCGGTATGTACAATACCATGCTCGCCTTCCTTGACAGCAATTTCGAAAAAATGACAAAAATCGGTTCGGAGACCATTCTTATGGCAGGATCAATTGCCGTTGCTTTACTTATGGTTGCCTCACTCATTAAAGCCATTGTTACTATAAAACGAGGAATCTTTGAATTATTTATGAGACACAAAGGTTTAAAAAACATCAACCCCGATTAATAACTAAACTCTTCAGCAAATAGATTCACAATCGTCACTAAAAACAATAGTGGCGATTTTTTTATGGTTCATAATAAAAACAAGTTAGTATTAATTATAAACGCTTGTAGATACTAAATATTTGACAAGAAAAAATAAAAATGTTATGTTTATACTATACCCCTGGGGGGTATCCTTTTAATGGGAGGATAAATTTATGAAACAAAAATTTGATATTACAGGGATGACCTGTTCTGCCTGTTCCACACGAGTGGAAAAGAATATAAATAAATTAGATGGTGTAAATGTCGCTAACGTAAACCTTCTTACAAACAGTATGCAAGTAGAGTATGATGCAAGTCAACTGAATGAAGAAGCAATCATAGATGCGGTCAAACATGCAGGCTATGGTGCTTCCATCCATGAAACAGCAGGGCAGTCAAATACTCCTGCAAGGAATCAAGCATCTGCCTCAAATGTCATGGAAGAGCAAATGCATTTTATGACAAAACGGCTATGGGTTTCCTTTCTATTTTTAATACCCCTGCTTTACGTTTCCATGGGTTCTATGATGGGAGCACCCCTACCGGGTTTTCTTACTGGTATTGAAAACGGAGTCGCTTATGCACTGACGCAGTTTTTACTTTGTTTACCGATTGTATATATAAATCGTAAATACTATGAAGTTGGATTCAAAACATTGTTCCACGGTGCACCGAATATGGACAGTCTCATCGCAATCGGATCGGGTGCAGCCCTAGTGTACGGTGTATTTGCCATCTACCGTATTGGTTATGGTCTGGGCATACAGGATTACGAACTGGCTCACCAGTATCACATGGATCTGTATTTTGAATCGGCAGCTACAATTCTGGCTCTGATTACTCTAGGTAAATACTTAGAAACGCGTTCCAAAGGAAAAACGAGTGAAGCCATCACGAAGCTTATGGATTTAGCTCCCAAAACCGCTCTTGTCGAACGGGATGGCTTGGAAATGGAAATACCAATTGAAGAAGTTGTTGTGGGGGATATCCTCTTAGTGAAACCAGGTGCTAGTGTTCCAGCCGATGGTATTATAATTGAAGGTTCATCCAGTCTAGACGAATCCGCCCTGACCGGAGAAAGCATCCCAGTTGAAAAAAAAGCGGGAGATCCTATTACAGCTGCTACCATTAACAAAGCCGGCTTTTTAAAATGCAAAGCAACCAAGGTTGGTAATGATACTACATTGGCGCAAATCATTGCCTTAGTAGAAGAAGCTAGTGCAAGCAAAGCGCCAATCGCAAATATGGCTGATAAAATTACCGGCATTTTTGTTCCAACCGTAATTGTAATTTCAATTGTTTCCACGATAGTTTGGCTAATGCTTGGAGCCGCATTTGAATTCGCACTTTCCATTGGAATTGCGGTTTTGGTTATATCTTGTCCTTGTGCCTTGGGACTCGCAACACCAGTTGCCATCATGGTTGGTACCGGAAAAGGCGCACAAAATGGTATTTTAATCAAATCTGGTGAAGCATTGGAAATCGCACATAATATAAAAACCGTCGTACTTGACAAAACCGGAACAATTACTGAAGGAAAACCTCAGGTTACTGATGTTCTTCCTTTCAGTGATGATAAAAACTTTACCCATATCTCTTTGCTTCAACTCGCTGCAAGTTTGGAAAAACAGAGCGAACATCCGCTTGCCGAAGCCATATTGGAGGAAGCAAAGCAAAAACAGATTGTACCGACTCCTGTCACTGATTTCACCGCAATTTTCGGGCGCGGTGTAAAAGGATACATTGACAAGACCTTATACTTTGCAGGAAACACGGCACTCTTAAAAGAAAATAACATCAATATAAGTTCTTATGAAACTAAAGTTGACCAGCTTGCTTATGAAGGCAAAACACCACTATTGTTTGCATCCGAAAAAGAATTATTAGGTATCATCGCCGTAGCTGATGTCGTAAAACCGACAAGCAAACGTGCCATTTCAGCTTTCAAAGAGCTTGGTATTCACGTCGTTATGCTTACGGGAGATAATAAAAAAACAGCGGAAGCCATTCAAAATCAGCTTGATATACCAACCGTTATTGCAGAAGTTTTGCCGCAGGATAAAGAAAAAGAAATCACTGCTTTACAAAGCAAAGGGCATAATGTAGCAATGATCGGCGACGGTATCAACGACGCGCCCGCCCTTGCAAGAGCTGATGTCGGGATTGCCATAGGTGCAGGAACCGATGTCGCAATCGAAAGTGCAGACATTGTCTTAATGAAAAATGATTTGCTCGATGCTGTAACAGCCATCAAACTAAGCAAAGCGGTAATTAGAAATATAAAACAAAATTTATTTTGGGCTTTCTTTTATAACAGTGTTGGCATTCCATTGGCAGCCGGAGTATTATATGGCCTTTATGGATTAAAGTTAAATCCGATGTTTGCAGCATTTGCAATGAGCTTAAGTAGTGTTTGCGTCGTAAGCAACGCCTTACGTTTAAAACTATTCAAAGCAGATCACGCTCCCGTCTCAGAGCAATCCAAAACATCGAGAACAATACAATTAACATCAACCATTACTGACAACACAGAAGAAGGAGTGAAAAAAATGATTAAAATGAACATTGAAGGTATGTCCTGCAGTCATTGCAGCAATCGTGTAACAGAGGTGCTCAACGCGATTGACGGAGTAGAAGCAAAGGTAAGCCTAGCAAAGCAATGTGCAACGATTACCCTATCTAAGGATGTAAGTAAAGATACTTTAAAAAAAGCGGTTGAAGATGCAGGCTATTATGTAACTTCGATCGAAGAAGAATAACAAGGAGTTTCTATGAAAGCGGATAAAAACTCTGTCACTCGTTTGCTCAAAACGGCAAAAGGTCAACTTGAAGGAATTTTAAAGATGGTAGAGGAAGACCGCTATTGTGTTGATATTTCCAATCAAATTCTTGCAACGCAAGCCATCTTGAACAAAG
>JAYFPL010000212.1:0-18230 GCA_034927775.1 Anaerovorax sp.
TTAACCTAGTTTACCTATCAACTATATTTAATTTTTAGAAAGCACCTCTTTGATGCTTTATTTTCTGTACACTTTTTTAGTTCAAAACTACTTTAAAATTTTTAGATTTTTCTATTGACTATTCATAGTTGGTCTCCTTTCCCCAAGAAAAAATGCACTGCTTTTGCAGTGCACTAACCTTAAGTATATTTTATTCTCCCATATTTCCTACTTGCTTATTGATATCACCATCACTTACACCATCAACAACTTCATTCTCTCCAGCATTTGAAACATTATCAAACCCTGGTAAACCTCCCGATGTATTTTTTGTTGGTGCTGTAGGCTTTTCCACTTTATCGTGTTTAACGGGCTTATCATCTGCTGTTACCTTACCGCCATTTGGCTTTTGATTTGGATTTGTAAGCTGTTCTTCCGTATATGTAGGCTTTTCAGCATCTCCTTGAATTTTCTGTTCTGTACCTTTATCTACTGCTCCGTTATTCGTTTCTGTCTGTTGTGTAACGTCAATAGACGGCACCTTAATTTCATCTTCTTTTTCTGAAGTAGTGGGTGTTTTGTTCACTACATCTTGAACCTCACTGCTCTGAGAGGAAATATCGACATCCTTTACAGGAGGTTTCTGAAATTTTACTCCTATCATAACAATCAACGCAATACTTATTACAATACCGCCTGTTATAATGAGCCACTTTTTGGTTTTATCATTTATGTTTTTCATAAACCGCTGCCTCCTTCTATATAAATTCTTTTATTTAGTCAAACCGTATCACAAGGTTTTTTAAAAGTCTACTAAAGATTGAAAAGTTATCATAAAGTTAAAATTTAGGTGTATATCCCGCACTGTTTTCTACCTTGATATGCATCGGCGGCAGCAATTTCCCGCCAAAGGATACAGGGACTTCTAAGTTCACAGAACTGTTTATTTTAAATCTTTGGTTTCTTAAATCATCACTTGCAAATGGTGCATTTTGTATATCCACATCAAGATTCCAAATTTTAAACTGAGTATTATTCTTATCCTCTGTGATTTTTTTGTGATAATCATTCTCTACCGTTAAACCAAGTATTGTATCCATTTTATCATAAATATCGCCATAATCAATGGACTCTTCAAAGTCATCAAGGTTTGGCTGATACCCAACCGAATATCCTTCTCTAACTCCGTGATACACATCATCATAATTCTCCGTAACCGTAGAAATGACTGCATCTTGCATTGCATCACGAACTCCCTGTGCAACGATTAAAAGGCGAAAATATTCAGATATGCCTGTAAAAATCATTACAAGACAAAGAGTAATGGCAACAGCTAAAGGATAACCGCTGCCATGATTGTTTTGTAATGGTTCTATTTGTTTTTTCATCACTTCCAATACACCTCACTTTTACCCATTCCTTCACCTCGAAGTGTAACAGGGAATGAACCAAAACCACCAAACAACCCGATATCTATATCATAGGTAACTACAACAGAAACTTCTTCGTTTAGCTGTATTTTGCCTGTTGTTGACCAGTTAACTTCTGGATGAAGCCCTGTTTTTTCAATAAGAACTTGCTCTCGTCTTGCCGTTTCTGTGCCTACCCGACCTGCAATTTCTGCTTCACGAATAAGTTCTGTCGCAAAAGTATCAACCTGCTGTTTGGCAATATAGGCAGGAAATACATGAACCGCGACTGCAATTATAAGCATTGCGCAGAGAACAAGCACAACTACATCAATGTATCCCTCACCACGATTATTCCGGAGAGGTTTCAGCATCTTCTGCATAAAAAACACCTTCCTTATAACATTGCACTGAGTGAATGAATGATTTCAGAAATGATAATGACGATATAAGTCATTAGGAAACACATGAGCATCAAAAAGCTGAATATGCGAATTTTCGAAGGTATTTTCATCGCCTGTGCTTTCAGCCTTTGCAATTCCAGCTGTTTCATATCATGGCTCAGCATTTGAAAATACACCCCACCATCATCACCACGCAGTACGCCAATTAGTCCACGCGTAATATCCGACAGCATTGTTGAATTGATTCTCGCCTCAAACCTTGTAAGTGCTACTTCATAAGAAGATGACCGCATGTCTGCTGTTACAATATCCAACTCTTTAGCAAAGTCTGTACCTGCATTTTTCTTAAAGTTTTCAAGGATTGAAAGAACATCACGGCTTGCCTTTAGTTCCTGTGTAACAGTTGCCACAAACCTTGGGAGTTCTATTTCAATTTTTTCTCTCTTTGCATTTAGCCTTTCATCAGCCTTGCGGATTTCTTTAAAATAAACAATCACGGCAAGAATTAAAACTACAAGAGCAAGCAGAGGAAAAAGAATAAGAGCAGGAATGATTCCAAGGAGAATGACGCCTGATTTCACAAGTGCATTTGCCATAAATTCTTCGGGAGTTTCTTTCATTCCTGCGGCATTTAAGGTATTTCTCATACGTATTTTCTTGTACTCATCTATGGGCAGATATTTTGCAATCCTTACTGCAAATCCGTTAAGCAGAACTTCTATATTTTTAGTTTTTTGACTATTTTCTTTAACAGCAGAAAGCATTGCTTTTTCTGCGGCTAAGGTTGGGAGTTTCAGAAAATCTGCAAGGATAAAGAATAATCCCATTGCAAAGAAAACAGCAAAAAGAATCATTAAAATTTGCATATAACTTTTCACCTCCTGTACTCAACGGGTTGTGTAAGCTTAATTACAAATGCCATAGATACAAACATGATGATAAAACAAACCGCAAGCACAATCTGTCCTGGAATGGTGTGCATTAGAGTGTAATACCAGCCTTTGTTTAGAAAATACAGCAGAGGAATATTACAAAGCACCAACATCTGCATCGTAATAAACTCTTTTCTCGGCTCAAATACCAAGTTTTCAAGTTCTCCGTTTACTACCCGCATATCTGAAAGTTTTGATACAATTGGTGTCAATGTACTTTTAAGACTTCTATCATGCTGACACGCAATCAACGCATCGCACCATTCTCGAAAGACAGCGTTATCTATCTGCTTTCTTATGCTTTGCAGCCCTATATTAATGTCTGGATTAATCATCTTAATTCGATAAACAAATCCTTTGAATACCGAAAGCACAGGCGGATTTAAATAGTTCATATTTTCCTCCACTGCTGTCAAAATGTCCTCATTTCTTAGATATGAGGTGGTAATGATAGACAGTGCTGTTTCAAGTTCTGCGGCAATAGCCTTTTTAAAATGAGTTTGAGTGAGTCGAACGTACCAAAACGGCAAAAGCATCATTCCTACTGAAAAAACCGGCACAAGGAAGAAATTGCCCATCATAATTGCTATGGATGTTCCAACTGCAAGCAAAGCAAGTGAAATCATACAAAGCATCGGAAAACGGCTTGCTCTACCAGTTATTTTTAAAATTTCCTGTACCTCTTTTATCTCTCGTTTAAAGAAACCAACCTTTTTTCTATCTGTTGTTTCATTAATTTCATCCTTTAGGCTTTTGGGACCATTTAAAAAGGATTTAAAAACTCCATCTGTAAACTTCGAAAGAGATAGAGAAAATAGAATAAAAAAACCTGTTATCATACCGATACAGGCAGTTAATAAGATTGTATTCAATTGTCGCTCACCTCAGCTTTCTGTAAGCTGTTAATCATTTCAAGAGGCATACCGTTTTCCAGCAGTCGTTTTGCTAAGCTGTAGGAAATAGCCTGCATTCGTTTGTGATGCCCCTCAATGATAAACTTACCGTTTTTATCAATTTCATTTTCTGTAACGATGTACTGATATAAGCTGCGGAAATTCCTTGTTCCATCGGGCATAATTTCACATTCCATAATCTCCATCATGCGTCTTTGCTTGTTTTCAAGCTGTTTGCAAAATACCACAATGGGATATGCCTCTGTTACATATCCGTATAATGTCTTATCGTCCATATCCACCGCACGTTTGCAAAGGGATACCATTCTTGGATAAACAGAAGCAGCTGAATTTGCATGAAGAGTTGTTATAACAGCAATTCCTGTTCTTGCCGCCTCTTGACCCGCATTTGCTTCGGAACCTCGCATTTCTCCGATCACTGCAATATCAGGATTAAAACGAAGTGCCATATCAAGAAGTGTAATCTGGTCAATTTTCTGCTTATCATTGTCACTATCTCTTGTAATCGTGTGGATGACCGAATTCAAAGCTTTACCATTTTCATATCGTGTTAAATCAAGCTCTCTTGAGCCGTTTTCAATGGTATAAATACGTTTTCCGTTTGGGATTGTTGTCAACAGCCATCCAAGCACTGTGGTTTTACCGCTTGAGGTTGCCCCTGCAATACAAATGGAAATACCATATCGAACAAGCTGTGAAAGCATATTCAGCATTTCATCAGTAGCCGTTCCACCTTGCACAAAATCCTCTTTTTTCATACTCTGTGGATTTACAATACGAATGGATGCCGCAATGCCAACATCTTCATCCACAAGAGGTGTCTTTAAGGCGGCAATACGAATATTTTTTGAAAGGTGTCCAAGAACTGCAGGACTTGCATTATCCAAAACCATTCCCGATACATGGAGCATTCTCCGAACCACATTGACAGCGTGTTCCGGTGTGTCAAAATGCTCATCAAGTTTTACCGTTCTGCCGTCAGAATACTGCACCTCAATATCCTGCCAAGAGTTGATATCTATTTCTTCAATGTTATCTCCGAAGATGTATTTTGTTAAAAAACCATACTCCGCCATTTCAGTGTAGAGAGCATCAATTAATTCATTTTCATTCATTCCCTTAACAGCAATTTTTTCATCCATAACAAACTTGCCGATATATCTTTTCATCTGTTCTTTGGCATCTTCTAAATCACTGTCGGTTATGAGGTTCGCATAATTTTCCGATATATACTCCTGCGTCTGTTTGAGCACTTGTGAAAAATCCATATACTCGCACTCTTGAGAAAAAAATAAAGAGTGAGTGCTCTTTTTGACACCCAGCTCCACAGGACTTGTTATTTCATTTAATACTGTAAGCAGTTCACTTGCTCTATTACGTACCAAGGCAGCTTTATTGTCTGCTTCATAAGCATCATTCTTAGAATTTTCCTCTTTCCTTTTAAAAAAGGTGTTTAGAATCTTTTTCAACACCCGAACACCTCCTTTACGATTTTTTCAATTTCTTTGCGAAATTCTCGGCTGTCTTTTAAAGTCAAATCTGCAAAAAGATTGCCCTCCAAGTACTGCTGTTCCACCTCATCGGAATGTGTAATTCGAAAAGTAAGACTTCCCATCGCACCAGCCATATGTTCGATACCGTGATTGGATTTCACATTTGACGCACATTTATACTGTTTTTCAAAGTCAAGGCCCGTGGTTTGCAAAATAGATATCTGACTGGATAAATAACTAATGGATTTTAAATCACAATTTGCGAGTCTTAACATAGAATCACAATCCAGCAGGGCAACAGCAGAGAGAATATCACTTGCAATATAACTTCCACAGTCAATTATCACAAAGGGAGCAATTTTTTTAACACTTGCAATCAATTCCTTTGCCTGGGTTTCATTATATGGTGCATAGGAATATTCGTTTTCTCCCTTTAACATGCCAAGAATGGTTAGGTAATCCATCTTCTTATGGGTAATCATATGGTACTTCACCAGTGATTCGGTAACATGCTGTGCGGCTAAAATGCTCCCTAGTGATTTTTCACATTCCAAATCCGAGGTTGGGCAGATACAGGGGAGCATGGGTGCAGTCGTATCACAAAGCACCAGTACTACATTTTTCTTTTTATCTGCAAGGTATTTTGCAATCTTTACTGCAACAATTGTTTTACCGCTTGAAGGACTTCCCCAAACGGCAAGAACACCGCCATGGAGTGCATGTTCTTTTGAAACTTTCTGCGTTTGACCTCGTGAAAAAATGGAGTCTTTCATGAAATTCATTACTGCACCACCTCATTTTCTTGTGTAGACTCTGTGCCGATCTCTGAATGATATAGTTTATTAAGTACTTCTTCTTCGATAGAAATAAACTTTTCCGCTTGCTTTGAATCCCCACGATAAACAAGAGAAACATGGCTTTTTCCGTCTGATTCAAGTTCTGCTAAGATATTACTCTGTTCAGCTGTGGCAAGAAGAGTAACAGTTGACGGTAGTTCTCGTTCATCTTCATTTTCAATGATTTCTCCTGTATTAGCATCGTAACCGCTTGGTGCCGTAACCGAAATCACTTCCACATATTTCAGCTCGGGCGGGATAACGGTCACCCCTTGTTTTTTATAATCGGGTGCAATCACTGAAACAATATCTCCGCTTTGAAGTTTGCCTGAAAGACCGCTTGCAAAGGTTTTAAGGGTCAGCGAAATTGCTTGTTTCTCACCATTTAAGCGATATAGGTATGCGTTATCTTGTGCGGGTGTTTTGGATATCTTTGTGTTTAAGATATAATCCCCAACAGATAAATCAGCAGCTGCAAACGTGCCAACAACCGAATCTTTGTTTTTAATAACATTTTCAGGTAGGTTATATCCTCCTACTTCCACAGTCTGCACCATATTCTTTGTTATTTTATCGCCTAACTTGATTTCCTTTGCAACTCTCACAATTTCTGTCTTTTGACTGATTGTTTTATTGAAAAGCGGTGTAATTCCAAAGCAGATAAGCAAAGATATGACAATGCATAGAATGCCAAGTGTTGTTCTATTTTTGAAAATCTTCATATACTAAGTCCTCCTAAATGCATAAAATATGTGGCTAAAAAACCGATGGATAAAAAAGGAGCAAGGGGCATGGAGTAATTCTTTGCCTCTTGCTCTGATAGCTTCTTTTGATGCTTTATCACTGAAAAACAAATGAGTTCCAGTGTAAAGGCAATAATGATTCCGTAAGCTGTAGCGGTAAATCCAAGAACAAGGCTTACAGCGGCGGTGAGTTTAATGTCACCGCCGCCAAGCATATTGGGACATATGAACGCTGCGCAGATCCATACAACAAGAGCAATTCCTAATCCCAATAAATTTTCCGCCTTAAAGCCAAATACCGAACAAACTGCAACCGCCACACAATAAATAGGCGGGATTTCTCTATTTCTGACATCAATAATGGAAACGATTATAAGTAAAATGCTAAATAATACAGCTTGTATAATGTACTCAAATGACACTGTAACCTCCATTATTCAAAGAAATAATCCACGCTGTATGTGATGTTTGATTTGTTATACATGCAGTCGTGATTGGTGTAATAGTAAAACTCCAGTTTGGAATAAATTCCACTTGTTAAGCTGCGATCAAAGGCAATGCCATTGCTTGTAGTGCCGTAATCAAGCTGTTCCCACTGCTTTGTCAGAATGTTGTATCCTTTTACTCTGCCAAAGTCATTTCCACTATGCCCACTGACAGGAGGAACAGTAAACGTATATTTGGTGATGGTTGCACCCTCAATTCCGTTTTCCAATATGGTAGAATCGGGACCTGTTAGTGTCATTCCCCCTGAGCCATTTGAATCAGCAACAAAAAATACAATGGCTGACCATGGGGATTCAGCACCGGTGCTGTCAACTGCCTTTACTCTCACTACATTTTTTCCAAGAGGATAAGTACTTGTTTCGCTCGTTCTATTCTCCCATACATAGTTGATGTTATCACCATCGAGATCTGTGCTTTTCGCTGTAATAGTAACGGGTGTACCTGGTGCCACACTGTTACCATTTGGCGTTCTGGTAATGACAGGTCTTGTAGGTGCTGAATTTGCAACTGTAAATGACTTTTCTGACCATTCCGAATAAGCCCCTGCTGTATCTTTTGCACGAACTTTAACCGTATATGTTCCCACCGCATAATAGCCGTCTGCATTTTTACCTTGCCATTCAAGCACGGTATCATCTCCATCTTGATCACTTGCCGTGGCAGAGATGTTTACAAGAAACTTTCCGTCTTTTGCAGTTCTTGTTTGGGTTACTGTAAACTCGGAAATTTTGGGAGCCGTATTAGTCACAGTAATTTTCTGTACGCATCTGCTTTCTCTTCCCAAACTGTCGGTTGCAACAGAAGTAAGAACAAATTCGCCTGTATCGAGAACAGATATTGAGCCGCCCTTTGCTGTCAACACTCCGGTATAACTTACAGAAGCACCATTTTGGGTAAGCATCCAAGTAACCTTTGCGTTATCGATATATTCTGATTTGTTGACTTTCACATCGAACGCCTTGCCATAATGAATTTCATTCGGCATTGTAAAACCAAAATCCAATACAGGCATAATTGTAATGCTTTCATTGTGTGAATGTTTTCTGCCAAGTAAATCTGTCATGTTTGCAGTTAATACAAACTCTCCATGCTCTTTAAATCTTACCTTACCGCCAAGAGCATTGAGGTTACCGTCAAGAACCATTTCAAAAGATTTCTTTTCACCGTTTTTCGTTACTGACCATTCCACAGGAAGTGTATTGTTATGACCACTTGTGCGAAGATCTATTTCCGTATCGGTATAGGCCGCATTCGGCAGTTCAAATCCAATTGCAAGAACAGGCAGAACCTCTGTAGTTTTCTTTGGCTCAAATAGAAATACTCTGCCTGTTTCATCGGTAACTCGGCACACAAGTTCATAAATGCCTGCTCTCTTGAAATAGATTGATCCACTGTTATTGTTAAGTTTTCCATCAACAAAAGTGTTCCAATCTTGATAGCCAAAGGTATTGTCTACAAGCCACTCCAAGGTAAGACCGTCTAAATCTGTACTGGTTACCGCAATCTCAATCTCCGTATCGGTATGGGCATACTTCGGCACTGAATAAGTTGCAGTAGGGACAGGGTATACTTTGACATTTTGCTCATAGGAATAACTTCTGCCGCCATCATCAATAAACGAGGCTGTTAAAACATAATTTCCTTTTTCTTTAAAACGGATATTGCCGCCATCATTTGTCAAAGTGCCGCTTATACAATCATTAAACGAAACTGTCTGTCCATTTTTTGCGAGTGTCCATATGGCAGTTTTGTCCCCGACTTCATCTAAAGTAGTTTCTACCTTAACCGTATCATCGGTATGTAGAATAGCAGGAAGATAAAATCCTACAGATCCTACGGGATAAACCGTAACTTTTGCAGAATCGGAGAATTTTCTGCCGGCTTTGTCGGTTAAGGTAATCGACAACTGATATACACCTTTTTCTATGAAACCAATGTTGCTGTCACTCAAAGCAAGATTTCCTTTGATATATTTTGCCATCTCAACATCTTTTCCGTCTTTTGTTAGGCTCCATGATGCAGACAAATCCTCATTGTTTTTAAGCTCTGTCGTAAGAATTATTGTTTTATCGGTATGGGTAACATTCGGTAAGTTTAGTTTTACCTCAGCCACAGGATAGACCGTAATTTCATGAGAAACCGTCACAACTTTTCCGATTTCATTAGTAACAGCGGCAGTTATAGTATAATTTCCTTTCTCTTTAAATTGCACCGTTCCACCAGTATTTCCAAGCTCGCCTATAAGCGCAGCTCCAATCTCCGCAGATTTACCATCTTTGGTAAGAGTCCATACAACAGAGTTGCTGCCAAGGTTTTCAGCTTTTAAATCTACTGCAATACTTGTATCGGTATGCGCTGTATTCGGCAAAGTAAAGTCTGCCGTAATAACAGGGTAAACGGATACAAACTGTTTACATGTAATTTCATTTCCACGGCTGTTTTTAGCTGTAGCTGTAATAGCATAAATACCTGTATCCTTTGCTTTAATCGTACCTCCGTCAGCTTTCAGCTCACCCTCAAAGGCCTTGGAAAATTCAACAGGGAGATCATTCTTGCTGACAGACCAATCGACAGAATTTACATATTTGCTTTGCGGTACAATGGTAATGGATTCTCCTACACACATTGTTTTTGGAAGTGTAAAGCTAAACTGTGGTTCCGGAACATAGGAGGAACTGCCGCCACTGCTGCTTCCATGGGAAGGCTTTTCATCCGGTTTTACAACAGGCAGATTTTGTTCCTCTTTTTTTATCTGATCTTTTGCTTTTTCTTCTTTCATAAGCATTTCAAAGGCTTCCGCACGGGTAGCTGTATCATTTGGCTTTACTGTTTTATCAGGGTAGCCATGGATAATGTAATACTTTTCACCAATGCAAAGATAAAGCTTATCCTCTTTGTTCAAAAGCTGAATGTCTGTGAAATCAAGATTACAAGTACAATCTTCGCTGTGGCAGTTCGTGCCTAATGCACGAACCAGCATCTTTACAATTTCCATTCTTGTGATAGGTTCATCGGGATTAAATAGATGATCCTTGTAATCAGATTCTTCAATAATGTCCTTATTTACAAGGAATAAAATATTATCTTCAGACCAATGACGTTCAACATCCGTAAAAGAAGAGGCTGGATATCCCTTATCCTCAGATATCTTTAACGTTCTTGCAAGAAGTGCGGTAAATTCTCCACGGGTAATGGTTTCATCGGGATGGCAAAGGCCATCGGGAAAACCTGTGACAATACCTTGTTCTGTCAGTTTTTGAATTGCTTCTTCTGCCCAGTGACCTTTGGCATCCTCAAAGTACATAGCATAGGCACTTTCTGCAAACATTGAAACGATAAAGCAGAGAATAAGCAGTAAAGAAGAAGTCCTTTTAAATTTCCGATTCATATTATCCCTCCGTTAACCTCGGTAGTTAAACATTTCTTGGATTTTGCTTTTAAGTGTCGGCATTACTACATCTCCGAATAACGCATACAGTCCTGCAAGAAGCAGTCCGCCAAGTACAACTGCAATCAAGATTTTCACTGCACTGTCCACATAATTTTCACCGCTATTATTTGAAGTAGGAGCTTTCATTTTCATTGTCTGAACCATAAAAAATGCTTTCGCCTTATCCATCTTTTCGTTTGCAAAACGAATAATTTTCTTCATAATAGAATCCTCCTAATTTACATTGTCATTGTTGGAGCAAAATTTTGCTCCTGATCTACTGATTGCTCTTCTTTCTGTTTTTGCCCCTGAGTAAGAAATTGGTTGTATTCTTCAATTACAGCATTTTGCAGTGCCTTTCGAGCATCCGCAGTAATTGGAAAGCATATATCTTGGTACTCTCCCTTTTGATTTTTTTGGCTTGGCATAGCAACAAACAGTCCTTTACTGCCTTCAATCAACCGAATACCACGTACAGCAAAGGCACCGTTAATATTTACCGATGCAATCGCTCTAAATGTACCCTCTGGTTTAATACTCCCAATTTTCACATCATAGTGAAGTGCGTTGTTTTCTTTCATATTCTAGTTCCTCCTGTTTTTTAGTCATAAGAAAAAGGAATACAGTATTTACATCTGCATTCCCATTTCTTGTTGTAATTTTGGCTCCATAAAATCTATTTCTTTAAATCCAAACCTGTCTACATAGTAAAAACTACTGCTTGTATCATCATAAAGCTCCACTACGTCAGACATGGAAAGAGAATGCCCATTGTAGCCTTTTGGATGACTTATGTTGCATATGGTATAAATAGATTCCAAATCGTTTGTATCAAGTTCGCCATCAAATACAGCTTTGTAATGATCAGCGGCCGGCTCGCCGAACTTCTTTTGAAATTCCTCCAATGAGATAAAACGCATAGAAAAATCCGAATCAGCATTTAACTGCCAAATTCGGACTTTTTTAAGTGGCTTGTAATCTTCATTTAACTCAGCAATCTTTTCGCCTTTGGAAAGCTTATCAAAGATACCCTCCATAACATTGATTTCATAATTTCTTTTTTCGCACCATGCTTTCAGCTCCTCACAATCAAACAGGGTATCTACTGAAGCTTTGCCGTCCTTTACATATCCCGCAGGGCTGCCATAGTAATAAATACAGCGGTTTTTGAGTTTAATACTATCCATAAAATCCTCCTCATTACTGCATTTTTATTCCTCCCATATCTTGATTTTCCTCCATGTTCACTCCCATCTCATTTAGTTTTTGCAATGCCCAATCTGGGAGGTGCTCGGTTTTCAACTCTCCGATAAAGTCGCTGCGGTCATATTGGCACCTATCCCCATCGGAAAGAAATCTGCCGAACACTTTCCTTCCACTGGCTGTAGGAGAACAGCCAAAACCATCTTCACACAAAACAAGCTGATTACGAGGATTTTTATACTCATCTTTGAGGTTGGTGGGATGAAGCACCATCACCTTACCTTCAAAGTTAAGCCCTGTCGGATTATTGCAGTGTTTCGACTCCCATAAGTTTAAACTTTGGTAGGCTCGTCTTGCCTGATTGATGAATCCATCCAGTCCAGCAGGGTGGCTGTCCACTGCAAACTCCAAACGTTTATCAAAGCCTTGAACCTTATCTGGAGAAATATAGAATTCTTTTGCCCATTCCTTATTCTCACGAGAGAATCTGCCGTCATGACTTTTTTGCTGTACAGAATTGGCAAGAACGAAATTGACTCTGTCATATCCAAACTCGGAAATTATTTGTTCTGCTGTATTTTTTCCAAGCCTTAAGCCATCAAAATTCTGGGCAATGACTTCTTCAATTGCATTTCTACACTCTACATTTGCTTTACAAGACTCCTTATATAAATCCAGTTCTTGATTTTCCTTTGCGAACTGAAAGCTGTACGGATATACATAATTCTTATCCATGAAGAAGTTCCCCCTTTACAAGCAAAGCATCAAGTTCACCCATACAAATCCCATAGTTATAAAGTAATTCACGAATTTCTTCGGGAATATCTGCAATATCACGGTCGTACTCTGCCTGTTCCACACGCACTATCCCACTGTCTTCCTCAGCATAAGCAATCAGCTTTGCCTCTTTGGGAATTCCTGCGGTTTCTAGCATATAGCCGGGAAGTTTAATATTATCTGTATCCATTTCTTCACAAGTACCGCAATCCTCACAAGTACCGCAGTTTTTTGCCAAGACTTCAAGCAGATTTTGAGTGATATCCGTAAGCGTTGCAATGGTTTTCACCATATCCATTGCCGTCATCTTTGCCTTTGTCAACACAATAAGACGATCTACTGCTGTAAGAACTACTTCATCACCCAAGTTTGCAAATTTTATCATTTCATTTTCAACTACCAAGCCTTGTCGTTCATTTATTTTTTTCATGTACATATTCCTCCTAATCCTCTTTTAAGTAATATTCAAACTGTTCGTCCTCGTCTTCCAAATCGGAGAAAAGGTTCATTTGAAGGCTCAAATCCTCCATAATCATCTTCTTTGGATCATAATTTGTAATAATCAATTCACTGTACTCCGCACCTCCTTCATAACGCTGAGCCAAATTATTGATACGAACAGCAGAACGAATATAAAAATCCTTATAAAGTTCTCTGATGTAATCGCAGTCGTTATATGACACCATCCATAATCCCTTGCACTCTGAAAGAGTATTCCAAAGTCTTACATGGTTCTCTTTTGCAAATCCCACAGCATAATGTCCTTCTGTTCCAAAGTAAGGCGGATCACAATAAATGAATGCACCCTCTCTGTCATACTGCTTAATTAAGTCCTCAAAGTCCTTGTTTTCTATGACAACATCTTTTAATCTTTCAGAAGCTTCCCATATAATTCTGAAACACTTTCGGATGTCACAAGGCTGCCCGCCAAAGGATGTTGTACTGCTTCCATAGCTGTACTTGATAAGTTTGAAAAAAGCTGCTGCTCTTTTTACTTCGTATAGCTCTGTTTTCGTTTCGAATAGAAGTTTCATTTCTTCACCAGACGGAGGAGCAATATATTTTTCTGCCAGTTCCAGTTCCTCAGCCATATAGGCGTCAGTAAACTCTTCCTTCTCTATAAAATTTCTAAGAACTCCAAACTCATCTCTTGAACACAGTGGCAAGAAACCAAGTTCTTTTAAAAAAGCAAGCGGACGTTCTTTCACACATAAAAAAAGGTTTACAAGATTTGAATTACAATCGTTGTAAACCTCCATACAATTCTTTCTCTGTCTTTTCCCGAAAAGTACCCAGCCGCCACCGCCAAATACTTCTATATATCGAGTGTGATTTTTGGGAAACAGCTTATATAATAACTTCCTTAGAGCCTTTTTTCCGCCAATCCATGAAATAAAGCTATTCACTTTTCTATCACCTTCTTTCTGAGAAACAAAAAAGACCGACTGCTTTACTGCATTTGCAATGAAACAATCGGCCTTTTACTCTGCGGTTCTCATATAATCTCACACTCAATAAGCAGTTCCATAAAATACTGTCTGCCTTTTGGCGTGATTAGGGTTTGTGTGCCACTGTGTCCGTTTCTGCAAAACTCTTTGATTTCAAAAAGTCCGCTGTGAACAAATGGCTGCATAGGGTGAATGACTTGCTTTGTATCACGAAATACAAACTTTTTATCAAGCAGAAACTGAGTAAATCTCATTGGCTTGATGCCAAGTTCCTTTGCGGTAGTGCGTAAATTAACAAGCAAATTGTTATCTACCAAAGTATCAAAGTAATCTGCTTTAGGTTCTAATGCGCCAATTTCACCTCTCAGTCTTTCATTTTCTTCTACTACCTTTAACATCTGTCTTAAAAATACCGATAAGTTTTCGGGATTATGGAAAATATCATCAAGCTTTGCTTTGGTGATATATCCACCATAGGCTCTGACAGAAGGGAGAACTTCAGAAGTTACCCAACTCTTAAACTTTTTAGCAGTAGCTAGTTTACTGGAGAGAATAAGGGAATAAAGACCACTTTCGTTAATTAAGATTGTTTCTTGCATTCTACCTACTCTGTCGATGACTCCCTGTTTTAGGGAGTCATCCAAATCAATGTGTATCTTTAGAGCATTATGAGGTTTGGTATATCCCAATATCTTTGCTATCTCAGTTCCTACAAACCATGGCTCGCCGTCAACGAGCAAGGTTCTTATCTGACCGAATTCCTCGTTTTCAAAAATCTTTAATTCATGCATTTATATCCTTCCTTTCTATAAAACAAAAAGACCGGCAAGTTGATGCTTTCACATCTTCCTGTCGGCCGTTATTGCTTTATAATTATTTCATTTCCATTGTCATGGTTGGTTTGTATTGTTCCATCTGCATACAGAGTGTCAATCCTGAGTAAGGCACTAACATTCCATAGCATGTTTTCTCAACACCGTTTTTCTGCATCAATGCCGTACCGTATCCATAGTCAAAAAGATTTAAAAGCAATTCTTCTTTCAATGGAAGCTCAATATCTTTGAGCATTTTCATTGCATATTCAGATGGAGTATCACATTCACATTCTAGGATGAATTCACTTTGATATTCCGTAACCTCTAAGGCAGTCTGCAGATTGAATTATCCAGTGTACTCAGCATTGCCTTGTATTTTGGGGTATCACCACAGGCTTTCATCGTTTCAACTTTTCTTGCAAGTTCATTTAAAGTGTATAAGTCACTTATATCCTCAAACTTTTCTTCAAGCTGTGGAATGATGCTTTCATACGCATAAAACACACATTCTTGAGGAGTGCTTGCCCCAGTTTTCTTTACAGCAGTTATTATGTCACGATCGCTTGCAGGCAGTGTAAGTGTTACGGTATATTCATCATTTGGAATATCTCTTATGGGTGCTTTCGCAATCTCTAAACGAAACACATAACCTTTAGGCTTAGGAACAGGAAAATTTCCGTTATACAGCTGTTTCAGTTCCTCATTTAAGACCGCATAGCCTCTGCCGCAATATATGCCATTTTCTTGTTCACGCATTTCTTTACCCACTTTTTTGCTGTCGATATGAGACATCATCCAATCCGCTTTGTCCGTTGGAAGATTATCAAGCTGTGGTAAAAACTCATTATCAATATAAAAGTCTCCCAGTTCCTTATCATTAAGGACGGGAATATAGTGCATATCTATTTCATTTAGATTCAATGCTATATTAATAAGTTCATTTACCGTTATCGTATTATTTTTGCAGGAAATAATTGTCAAGGCTTCAAATCGCTGTTGATCCACTTCATCTAAATTTTCTACTGCTGTTGTAAAATAATTGAATTCATACAGACTACAAGACTCTAGTTCTTTTTCTGCAAGGAGGTCATATTCCATTAAACATTCCGCAGAAATAACCTTGCAGTTTTCAGATGTACCGTGTATTTTTTCTAAGCAGTCCTCCAATTCTTCAAAAGTGGCTGGGAGCTCTATGTTTACATATAGTTTTCCTCTGTTATCACAGAGTTTTGCCTGCATTACTTTTTTCATAGGCTCATTCCTCCCATCTTAGGGGCATCTATAGTTTGTTCCTCCTGCGGCTTTGAAATCACCTTAAAACAATCTTGACCTACTACCACACCAAGGGAACGCCCATTGTCCCACTTCATGTGCAGAGTTCCCATATCGTCAACTGAAGTCACTTCTCCTTGTGTGCCGAGTAGTACAGGTGAATACGGATCTGACATACTAAGCAGTTCTAATCTTGTACCAACTGGATATTGCAATTTAATTCTTTCAACTTGTGCCTGTGTCGGATATCCTCTCATTTTACATCCCTCCAAATTTCAGCTCATGACTTTGCTGTTCTATTCCCATTTCTTCAGCCGTCTGTAAACTCCAGTTTTTTGCTCCCCAAAAGCTGACGTAAACATCTTTACCATTGCATTTAATTTCTCTTTGCTCAAAGCCCTCTCCCCAGCCGTCACTGGCTTGGCCTGTAATTTCATCTTTTATTCTGGCAAGTTCCTTATCATCAAGGGGTTCATTTAAAATGAGGGTTGCAACTACCATCAGCTGAACATTCAATTATTCCACTGAGAAATCATATTTATTTACTTTTGCATTTAAGCTATCCTGATCGCAATAGTACCTCATCAATCCACGTTTCGTTTCTTCGGGTAATGCATTTCTCTCAATGGCTTGCAAAATTTCATCTTTATTTTCCGCCAGTTCATGGGGAGAAACATCGATTTTATAATCTACCTGACAAAGGTCACCATAGTCATTTTCATCATAATACGTGCTCCCACGAAGCTGCATATACAGCTTTAGCTCCTGAAAATCTTGTTTTGGGATTCCTATTCCAAGATGTTCCCATAAAACCTGTGAGAGTTCCCCATTATAACCATGATAAAGAATGTAACCTTTATCGGAAAATGCACCATTTTCGTTCGCAATTTTTTGCTGTCCATATGCCTTAAAGTCTATATATGCTTCAAGATTTTCATCATATTCAAAATGACCACTGTCGCAAATTATGTATTTTCCGTATTCCTCAGCATTATGGATATTAGGAAAGAGTTCAAACTCATACATACTGTCAAGCAGTGCTTTTAAGTCCTTTTGATTATTTGGCTTAACATATTCCATCAGCTTTTCAAAATAGCTTTCTTCTTGTGTGCCGATTTCTTGAAACTTACTTGCAAAGTAATTAAGATTGTGCATATTTTCGCATAGTGGCTTTTCCAAAGTTATGATGTCAAGCATTCTGTCTGAAAAGTGGTCACTTATAAGGCTTAAACTGCATTCTGAAAGTGAATCTGCATCCAATCTCAGCAAGACATATTCTATTTGCATTTGAGTGCAAGGCAGATAAAGAGATTGACTATATCCGTCTTTTGCCACCTCCAACTCAGCAATTTCATCTTGCCAATGATACAGGGGAAAGTGCATTCCATCATAAATTGTCTGTATGGGGTTTTTGTTTTGATAAAGAAGTCCGTAAGGAGTAACCCTTGGCTTTTGGTTTTGAGCAAGCAGTTTTTCAAAATATGCTCTGCCGTCAAAGCTTTGCAATTCTTTCTCACTGACCGCTCCTTGCTCTGTTAGGTACATTTTCTTGCCTATATCGTCAAGGTCGCTGAAATCGGCAACAAGGCTGCAGCAGTGGGTGTTAAAGGTGATATTAATGAATTCTGCCGTAGTTTCTGCTTTTTCTGCGTATGTCATTGCATAAAATGTCTGCAGTTCATCATTATCGAAACTGTCCAATCTTTTCATTAGGTAATCCAGTTCATCAATATTGCAAGCCCTATCTTTCAGGAGAGTATTTAGCCTTTCGTCTGATGTATCAGCAATAGTGCAGTTTGTTTTTATGCTTGGCTCGATTTCTAAGCCAACACAAACTCTTTCAAAGTCCTCCGCTTTCCAAGGAAACCATAGGGTTTCGGATCTTTGGTTTATGGGGTTCTTGATTGCAATTCTCAAATTCATTCCTCCATTCTTGTTTCTGCATGAAAAATGAGCCACCTTTTAAAGTGGCTTATTTTTGTCATTTTCATATAGATTTTTAATATGCAGATTGTTTTGTTCTGCATATTTTACGGTATATGCTGTACCGCCTTTACCTCCGTCATAG
>JAYFPL010000120.1:0-2029 GCA_034927775.1 Anaerovorax sp.
CAACATGCATTGCATTTTCTATAGCAAGATTCATCATTTCAACTAATTGTTCTATGGAATAATTTATAATTCCATAGTTCTCAAAATCTCCTGCATAACCATTTGTCATTGCGGCGGTTTTCGCACCGATTGATCCATCCATAAGAATTTTTAAGGGTCCTACGATAAAAAATTCTCCACCTTGCCCACCACGATAGCCTTGGTTAATAAATTTCTCAAAATCTGATAGTTGTTCAAATAAACACTGTTCATAGATTCTTACAGATAACTGATTCTTTAATTGCAAGTTATTATAGGAATTTAAGATCAGCTGCCAGTCTTTCCCCGGTAAAGAAGATAAATCTTCCGTTTGTGCACCGGTAATGCCCTTCTCATTTAGTTTTTTTACACCTAATCGGATGAGTAATTCGACTTTCTCTTGTGAGGGTTTCTCCAATACTGAGTAAAAAAACTGTACAGCATTTTCTTTGATAAGTCCTGTTTCAAAGTCAATCTCATTTTTTACTGTTTCGAATTCAGGAATTTTCTTCAAACGTTCTAATCCTACACTATTTATAACTGCAACATGGCCGCAAACTCTTACAAAAACTACAGGTATTGTTGTGGAAACAGCATCCGCATCGGCTTTTGTCGGATATCTCTTAGCATCAAATTTTTTTTCATCCCATCCTCTGGAAAATAACCATTTCGGATTTTCATTTTCCTGTTCCTTTAGATTATTTTTCGCCAAAGAAACGATTTCCTCTACACTTTTGCAGTCAAAGAGTTTTACCGAACTCTCTACAAAAGCATAATGAATTAAATGTAAGTGGCTATCTACAAATCCAGGCAACATTAATTTACCTTGTAAATCAATAGCCTCTTCACATTGTAAATTTAATGCTTCTTCTTTACTTCCTACAAATGTAATTTTCCCATCTTTGATGCCGACTGCCTCTGCGATTCGATTCTCTTTATCAAAAGTTTTAATGATACCATTATAAAATAATTTATCCATTCTCATTTTCACTCTCAACTTACTTTTCTATTTTTACCTGATTAGAGGTACCATCTCCATTATACGATTAAAAAAAGTCCCGTTCACAGAACGGGACTAAATAATTTCTACATTATTCTACTACAGTAAGTTTTACAATGTTTAAAGCCAAATCAGAAGGCTTCAATTCAGAACCATCTGCCTTGGTATCTTTTTGTAAAGTGATTTCATTTGCAACAAGTTTTGCAAATACAGAATCGTAATCTTCCTGTGTAAATTTCTTAAACTTAGATGTTTCCATAGGAAGCATTACGCCATCTTTATCAGCACCTTCTACTAAACTTTGACCACCAGGGAATTCACCTGCATAGTAAGCATTTAAAGCAGATTCTACGGAAGCAGCTAATCCCTTCATAGCGGAAGTAATAACTGTATCAGATTCACTGCTTTGGTCTACGTCTACACCGATAACCACCTTATCTGCCGCTTCTGCCGCAGACATAACAGAATTACCAACACCGCCGCCGCAAGCGAAGATACATTCAGTTCCTTCAGAATACCATGATGCAGCCTTAGTTTGTACTTCAGGAGTTGCATCAAAACCACCAGTATAATGATATTTTAAATCAATAGAGTCAATTTCCATTTCCTTTGCAGCAGCTTCTGCGCCTTGTGCAAAACCGTATCCATAACGGATAACTGCGGGAACTGCCATACCACCCATAAATCCAAGCTTTGTATAACCATCTTTTACTGCAGCATATCCAGCTAAGTAACCAGACTGCTCTTCGGCATAAACGATACCAACAGTATTATCATTTGTTCTGTAATTATAGTCTGCATCATGTGGATTTCCATCGATCAAAATAAATGAAACATCTGGATACTGATCTTGTGCCACATAAATTGGCTCTTCAAATAAGAATCCAGGAGTAACTACAATCTTTGCGCCACCCTGTACCGCTAATTCAATTGCAGCAAGGTAAGCATCATTACTTTGCTCGGTTGGCTTATAATACTTATGAGAAATGTTGTTTGCCGTCGCATAAGCAT
>JAYFPL010000009.1:0-2682 GCA_034927775.1 Anaerovorax sp.
ATTGGTAGAAATTGAGGCAGTAGCAGCAGTAGTAAACAATACAAAATGACTTAATCCAATATCATTTACCGTAATAGGCTTTGTCGAATAGCTTTTCATATTCTTTTACCATCATTTTTCTAGGGTTGCTAGGCGTTGAAACATTAGCCATAGCGGCAACAGACAACTCATGAAAATCTGTAGGGTTGATTTCATCATATTCTTTCATGGCCTTTATGCCAACCTCTTTGCATAATTTCTGCAATCCTCCTGCGCACATAGTGGCTACATCTTCTACGCATTTTCCAGCGGTATCAAGCCCCATGGCATTTGATATATCCGCGTATTTTTTCAAATTAGCTGTCACATTATATTCTGTTACGGTAGGAAGCAGCATAGCATTTGCAACACCATGAGGTAGATCATACAAACCTCCGAGGGCTTCTGCCATGCAATGGACAGCTGCCACGTCAGAATACCCAAATGCGATGCCTGCTATTGTACTGCCGAGCATCATTCCTGTGCATGAATCCAGACTTCTGTTTTTAACGGCATCTGCCAAATTCTCTGCAATAAGCTTTACTGCATATATCGCATAGGCATCTGTGTGAGGGACTGCAAGAGTGCATGTATATGCTTCTACAGCGTGAGTCATAGCATCAATTCCCGTTGCTGCCATGATATGAGGCGGAATGGCAAGAAGCATTGTCGGATCTACCAATGCAATTCTAGGCGCTGCCTTAGCATCAAATATATTCAGCTTTACATGAGTCTTTGAATCTGTAATAACTGCAAATGGCGTGACCTCACTTCCTGTCCCGGCAGTGGTAGGTATAGCGATAAGGGGTGTAATTTTCCTTTCAAGCTTTCCGGCTCCGCACCAGTCTTGGATGATTCCTCCATGAGTCAGGAGCGTGCCGATTGCCTTAGCAGTATCTATGGAACTTCCCCCGCCGACAGCCACAAGCACATCTACATTTGCATCCTTTGCTACATAATATCCTTCCGTCACATTATAATCTCTTGGGTTTGGTACGATTTTGTTATAGTATGTGTAAGGAATAGATGCACTTTCTAAACTGGCTTCAACAGCCTCAGTAAGCCCGGCATTGATTACACCCTTATCAGCTACGATCATTACATTAGTTGCACCAAGCACTTTAGCATACTTCCCCGTTTCTTTAGTTTTTCCTGAACCAAAATGTACTTCGGTAGGAAGTGAAAACATATAATCTAGCATTAACAATGCCCCCTTTAAAAATAGTGATGGGTGGCAGTGAGTACTCATTGCCACCCACTGTAGAATAAGTAATTACTGAACTCCGCAAATTTCTCTAATTGCTGAAACCGCTCTATCTACATCTGATTCCAAAAGGTATGGTGCCATACCTATTCTCAGCATCCCGCCATAAGGCTGAAGTTTAAGTTCTTCCCATATAGTTGCGATAGCGTAAAACTCGCCATCCCAGACAAAAATACCTTTTTCAGCTAATTGCTTAGCCATATCGTTGGCATTCATGCCTTCAACAGTAATTGAGACAGTGGCTGTCTGTGGCTGACCTTTGCTCGGTCCGTAAATCTTTATCCCCGGAATATCCCTAATGCCTTCTCTCATGCGATTAGCAAGCTGATCTTCATACGTGTCCATAGCTAAAATTCCACAGACAATATCCTTTCTTCTTCCATTGAGATTTAAAGTTTCCTCTGCGAACATAGATGCATGTTTTCTTCCTATGTCAGCTATGAATTCAATGGCTTCAGCGGCTCCGCTTGCATTTTCCATGCACATGGTACCTGTTTCCAGCTTGAAGGGCATTCCTGTATTATCATCAGCCATAACGCGGGCTGATTTAAGAGACTCTCCAAGCTCTTTTCTACAGTAGAACACTCCGCAGTGAGGTCCATAAAACTTGTAAGCAGAAGTGTGAACGATATCAGCGTCGATTTCTTTTACGTCGATTATCTTGTGAGGGGCATACTGCACAGCATCAACAACAACTATAGCCCCAACCTTATGAGCCTCAGCCACATATTTCTTTACATCAGTAATGGTACCGCAGGAATTGGCCGCCCAGTTTATTGCCACAATTTTGGTCTTCTCTGACAATTTAGACTTAAAGTCATCATAATCAAGTTCCACAACGCCAAATTTAAGTTTTACGCTTTTTACTACTGCTCCAAAGTCTTCAAGGGTTCTCCAAGGCGAACGGTTACCCTCATGATCCATGTTTGTAATGAGTATTTCGTCGCCTCTCTTCCATGTACGTGCGAATCCCATTGCCAGTTTGAAATTGTCTGTAGTGGTGTTTTCTCCAAAGCAGACTTCATGCCAGTCACAGTTAAAGAAATCCGCAAATGTTTTACGTGCATTGACGATTAGTGCATCGTTCTCCAGTGATGTTCTAAATACTCCGTGGATGTTAGAATTATGCATGACCATATGATCTTTCATTTCATCCATTACTCGCTGTGGTACCTGAGTCCCTCCAGGACCGTCCATGTATACCGCATTGTAACCGTTTACAGTATTTCTCATAGCTGGAAACTGACTTCTGAAATAGTCTACATCAAACTTAAACCTCTTCATTATTTACCTTGTATGATGTATTTACAAACAAATACATCAATACTCTCCTTTCTTTTTCAACTTTGATATAATCAATAGTAACACTGTGGACTTTTTATTTTTTCTATAGCTTTGAC
>JAYFPL010000135.1:0-8883 GCA_034927775.1 Anaerovorax sp.
TAATCTACATTAAGAGTGAATCTACAATAAGGATAATTACTACACCCCCAGAACTTTCCAAATTTCCCCTCACGCTCTTTTAATTTAGATCCACAATTGGGGCATCGCCCTTCAGCCATAGCCTCATATTTTTGTTTCTCATATTTTTTCTTATAGTACGCATTTCTTTCATCTTTGGATATTGAAAAATCTATTGTCCTTGCTATCTTTGATTTCCCAGAACATAATATACCCTCTCTCTCGTTTCTGTATACTCCGGCCTCTATGCAGAATTCACAGTATATGCAATCGTCCATAAAATTGGCATATGGTTTACTGTTCCAAGTCCTCATTGCTATAGGGCACAAATCGATATGGTTGGCAAATCCCCGATGCACTATTGGCATGAAGTTGGCTGCTGCCTTAAACATCTGTGCATATTTCTCTGCTACAACATTATATTTCCACGATTTCTTTTCTGAATTACCCAGAAGCAATTCTTTGAGTTCCTCTTTCTCGGAATTTTCTACTTTGCTCAAGTCTATCTCAATTACAGAAATACCATTTGATTTAATTTTATTCAGCTTTTCCTCATCTATTTTATGAGTGACAAATATCTCAATCTGAAGCATCTTTCCATTTGTGTAAACAAGGATATCCGGCACAATATTATTCATTCTTGTTTCAAGTTTCACTTCATCTACGACAATTTCCTTGGATTCTGCTATTAGCGCTTTCTCTCTATTGGAGTTTGGAAATTCAAGAAATACCGCAGGTATTGAAAATACTTTATTGTCTAATATAATTTGTTTTGCAGCAAGGTGAAGCGATGTTTCATATCCATGTTCACACTCTTCTACATTATAATGAGCAAAATGATGTGACTTTAGCTTACCTTTTCTTGCAATTAACTGTGTTCCACAAGCTGGACACACACATTCACATTTCAGCCCACTATCTACGTCTGAGATATTAACAAGTATGCCATCCCTTATTGCATAGGTCATATTATCTTGTTTTACCTTTTTTTGCGCCATAATTTGTACCTACATTTATGTCAATCCTCTTCCTTTATATTGCTCTACAACTTCTTATGCATTGCTAGTTTAACGTTTCTGTTTTGATACCTACCTCTGTTTTGCAAAATTCATTACTCTCTGTACTTATGAAGCCTTTTAATTTTTCGCCCTTTTTTACTCTCCTAAATATAAATTCTGTATGTGGAGTGTCAATTTGGGGCGGTGTGTTATCTACAATCAGTACCTGATTATCACTCGAAATTTCAGCTATATATCTGAATATTTCATTGTAAGTTTCTGGGTCAATACTATCTTCTGAATCAGAATCTGTTCCAATATTGTTGCTTACGGTATCAATCATAAATAACCCTGGATGGCAATTAGCATCTTCTTCTTTGTTCAGCTCCAAAATCGCACCTAAATAAGCTATTTCCATACATAATAATAAACATCCACTCGAATGCTTTAATACACTAATCCCATCATAATACGGCAAATAATTTTCCTCACTTATGTAGCATAAATCCTCATACGTATCTTGAAAATTGAACCGTTTCATCAATTCTCTAAATCTTTTATTTAGCCGTTTTAAAATCCCTTTTTCTCTTTGTTGAAGACTCTGTAAATCTTCTTTCTTTTTTGTTAAAACCTCTAATTCATTTTTCAACTTCTTTATATCCATCTCGTGGCTTTCCTTGTCATGATGAATATCAATAAGAGAGTTTATTTTATTTTTTTCATCTGTAATATCCTTGATTAAGGAGTTATAAGATTCTATTTCTGACAAATATGGGATTTCTAAATTTTTTTTATATTCTCCTAAAGCATTAAGGTAAACTTGCTTTTTATCTTCAGTTTTTTTAATATCATAAATTTTATCATTAATTAGCTTTTTATCATGTTCAAGCAATTCCATCAAGGTTTTTCTTTTATCCTCTATTTGTCTGATTGCTAACTCTATGTCTTCACTACTTTCATTTTCCTGCTTAATTTCTACTACAGAATTACAAAGCGGGCATCGTTCACTATGCTCTGAAATTCTAATTTTTTTCATTGCTTCCAGTGTTGCGGATAACTGCCTTCCCTCTTCTATATAATCCTCTAGTAATGACTCTTTATTTAAAATAGATAATTTGATTCTTGAACTTTCCTGCTCTACCCTTACCAAATCACTATCCAAGGTTGCGATATCATTATTAAGTTTCATATAAATATCAGAGGTTTTATTTTTCTTATTTCTAATTAACCTATTTTTCTCTGTTGTAAGCTGTTCTATCTGCTTACGGTAATCTTCTCTAGTATCCACTAATTGAACTAAAGTTTGTGCATCTTTGTTTTCTAAATAATTCTCCAGTCCATCTTTAACTTTTTCATACTCATTCATATCATTCTGCACTATTTGTATCTTCTCATTGATTTCCTGTAAATCAGGAATTATTAAGTCATTTATAATTTTAAATACTTCCTTATTTTTTCTTGAAACAAAAGTATTGCTGTTATTCATAAAATGAATTGTACCTAATTCACCCTGATCAATAAATACATATCTCATTACATCTCTAAAGGAAATTCTTTCTTCAGTTAAATCTTTGCTTCCAGCTTTTCTTTTCAAAATACGATGCAACGGTATCTGTAATTCATTTGCAAAATATGTATTCGCCTCATCAACATCTTTTTTCCAAGGAGAAAAATCAGTATATTCTTCAAATGGGCATAAATATATTTTTAGTATATCTCTGCCCATTTTTAAATTTCTCTGCACAGTATAAATTTGAGTTCCTATTACGAACTCTAAAAACACCTCATCACAAGTATCACATAATTCCTTTTGAACGCTCAAATCTATTAAGTCAGCTTTTCCTCCAAGACAATAAACTATCAGTTTTAATAATAGTGATTTCCCTGCATATCCATCACCTTTAATTATAATTAGAGAATTACTTAAAGAAAATGTGCGTTGATATTCTTCACCTTTTATAATAAGTTGATTTAATCTAATTTTACTTTTCATCTCGTTTCAGAACCTTTCTTTGGTTTGTTACACTATATCTATGGATACCATAAATATACCAAAACTGTTCGGTCAAAATATTAAAATATTCATCCTTCAACATATCTAATATATTCTTACCCTTATCCGTAATACTAAAATATAAAATGCTTTTCTTAGATGTCTTTTCCATTGAGATATCAATATATTCCTGATTTCCTAAAACCACACTTTGCCTTTTTATTTTCGATTCATTCGACAAATAATTATCCTGCAGATATTTTCTATTAACCACAAATTTGTCATCATTCGATTCCACCAAATTTAACATAGTGAAATAATAGTTTAGTTCATCTAATACTATCCCCTTTTTTCTTCTTTGAAATTGGTTTAATATAATAAGCAGTTTTACCGAATCAAGATATTGATTTTGAAATAAATATCTTAATTCTATAGGTAGACTATAATCATTCAAATCGTTTATCCCCCCACCATACTTCTCTTTCGCCTGTGGTTTCATTAGCAAGTATATGAACAAACCCTTGTTTATTTATATCATTAGGTAGATTTTCTTCATTAATACGTTTTTTTAACTTATTCAAATCCATCTTAGATAATAGCTCATGGACCTCTTTCCATAGCTCATTACTATCTTTTTTTTCATCAAACAATAATGTAAGACATCTTTCATACTGCATATAAGATAGCTTCAACATATATTCTGAAATTACATCACTATCCTTAATTCCAGATTTTTTAAGCCATCTAAAATATTGCTCTGCTGTAAAGAAACAATCTTTACTATAGTTGACCCTGCCATCTGAAATATTCTCTATTCTAAGTTTTTTGCAAAAAAAATCATTTTCTAACTTCTCTTTCTGCTCTTTATTTGGTAATTCATCCAGCTCTATATCTTTAACTTCCTGTTTCTGTACTTCTTTGGGTCCGTCATGTTCATCAAAAGAACATATTTCATCTAATATCTTTCTTATTTCTTTTTGATGAGATGAATGTTCTGGATTATATGTTATTACCTCAATATTGTAATTTTCTTTCAAAAACCTAACATTCTCAGTAGACGGGTTGGCTAAAATAATGAAATGCTTGGATTTAAAAAAAACATTATTTTCTTTTATTATATTTTGAATAAATATATCATTAAATGAAAAGCCTATAAAAATAAATGTTTTTACTCCGCTAAATATAGAAAAAAGATTCTTATATATATTATCATTATAAAGTTTATCATAACTTTCCTTAGTCAAAACAATACTGCTTTCATCACTCAAATTTCCATGCAAGTGAAAAATCCGTTTACTAACTTTATCGGAAAGTAAATTCTGCAAATTTGAACTTACATCTTTTAAATTTACAGGAACGAAATTACTATCAATATATTTTTGGATTATGTGATCGTAGTTGGTCGTAAAATATGCTGAGAAATTGTATTTTCCTAAGTCTTTATAATTATTATCTATCTTGGTCAAATCTTTTGGAATAGATTTTTCAATCCTATCAACAACAAAAGCTTGAATATCTTCCTCCTGTCTATTAGCATATTTCTTTATAACCTTTACTGCTTCCCAATAATCATTCTGATCCAAGTTGAAATCAATCATAGGCATAAAATCAGTTCCGTTAATATTGGTCATACCTACTTTAATAGCACACTCCCTTATAAGCCCTCCCCAATCTGGGACTCCAAAAGGCATAGATAAACCGGCTCCCATAAAAGGAATTAGATTATTTTCTGTATATTTCTTTTTTAGATCCTTTATAAATAAGGTATTTTGCATAATTTTCACCTGCCACACATTAGTAATTATGCTAAAATTATACTATTTTTATTGACGTATATCAAATTAAATGTGAAATGATATTTGAATATTTAAAATATCAAAAAATAAAAATTCTACTTCCGACTTATTTTTTAGTCTTAATATTCTATTCTCTGTTTGGTTCCAAATAAAAATTCATACCATATAAGAAATTTAAAATTTGATGTACATGTTCATGCTTTTCTGGCATTCTTGAGAATATTCTTAATATCCATAAACGCAATAACATTATCAACCAAATTTTTTTCAAGGGCATAACCATATTCTAAGCAGCACTGTTCAGTTGTCTCGACTAGCCCCCTTATATTTTTCACCAACTTGCGATTTTCATCTTTTGATTCAACTTCTATAAAACACTTCTCAAAGTTTTCTTCCGGTATTGCATATGCTTTATTATTTGCCTCATATTCCACCTTAATGATTCGTCCATTAGTTAATAACTTAGCATGTCCAATATACTTATGTGAAGTACAATTCTTTCTTGTATTCTTATAAACCGGAATATCAAATAAAAGAGTTAAATCCATCTCTAAAGGTTGTAATACATTTTTCGTTTCCACCTCATCGGTAATTAACCCTGCTTTAACATTAACAGTATCCAAGAATTTAGTTTTCAATAATTTACCGTAAGTCTTAGAGAATACCCATACATCACCGTATTCCTTCTTAAAATCAGCATATATTTTATACAGATTATTTTTTCCTAAAATTGCATTATAGTTTTCATACAAGGCCTTATCTCCAAAAGCTTCTATTAACTCATCTTCTCTCTGCTTTTCATATTTATCTACAACGTTATTTATGTTATAGGCAAACCCTGTTAAGCTAGGCATAATGCCTACAACCTTAGGCATTTTAATTTTTTTGGTATTGCCTTTTTTAGTTCTAATTTCTTCATTATGAGCACTATCTTCTTCCAAACTAAATTCCATATTGCTCATTTGAACAAAAGGAGAACCTGTAATATCACAGTGACGTAGCACTATTCCATGCTCTTCTACTGCTTTCATCACCGTATGTATTTGGTAGCTCAATATGGCATATAGTTTATCTTCATTGGATAAAACAATGCCTTGCTGATATTTAGGCAATGACTCTTCTGATATTTCAAAATTTTCTATTCTTGTATTATCTTTTATTAAGGCCTCATTAAATCCTAAATGCAATTTATAGTTTTTATCCTTTATCAAATCATCTATTTGATCTTCTATGGCATTAAGTAATTTATTTCTTAAATCGGTTTCAAATAAATCCGTATTTTCAAATCTTATTTTCATATGTTTTCCTCATTTAAACCAGATAGTTCTTTTGCAAATTCAATGATTTCTCTATAAAATTCCTTTTTGTCATATAGTTCTTCCACATAGAAGCAATATCTTTTAATCAAAATCTGTTCATCTTCAGCTATATTAATATTTTCACGTAATTCAGCAACATAAGTAAGAATTTGATTGATATAATTCCATTTGTCCATGTGATTATTAATTTTCAATCTCGCTTGTTGCCTTTTTTCCAGTAAGATCTTTTTTTGCTTCTCTAATTCTTCCTGTCGCCTTTCTTCATCCCATTTTCTTATCTGCTCTTCATATTCTTTCTGTCTCTTTTCATTTTCTAAATCAATAACTATCTTCTTTGCTAATGCATCTTGAATTAATTTACCTAACAAATCAATTAATTTATCTTCTATTTTTTCAATATCATCATCCTCTATTGACCATAAATTTTTTATTGAAGTTTTGCCAGAATAATTAATATGTAGCTTCTCGTCAATCAAGAATTTCAACTTGCCAGTGCCCACTGTTTCGTACAAAGGACGCATTGCTCTACTATTTGATTCCAATACATTCCTAAGTTTAACTTGTACTTCTACTAAATGACAAATATACGTACTCTGTAATAATGTAAACTGCGTATTATCATTTGTCTCTGATGTATCGATTTGGACAATTCCTCCAAGCTCTTTAATGCATGTAATAAATGTATCCAAAAAACAATATGCTCTTTTACGAGCTTTCTCTGAGGTCTGGATATCCAGCACTACTTTTCTATTCGAATATATATATCCGTGGTTCCCCATCTGCCATAAGATTTCATGTGGGAGTTGAGCTAGATATTTCTCCTTTTTCTGTTTTTCCCTTTTCTCTAATTCTCGATCATGCTCATTTATCAGATTACAAAACATTTTTTCGTTCTTATTTACATGGATTGTTTTTAACCAAGCATTAACACTTTGGTCATCATATATATCAACTTCTTTATTCTTCATCTGTATTCACCTCTTTTTCGAAGCTGCAACCGGTTCTATATAATATATCAACCAAATTTTCTAATGCTTCCGAACTCTTAACCGTATCTGGAATAAAGTAACGCAGCCTATTATCCTGTAAGATTGTTGCTAAACCCTGCATAAAAACTGATATTGTTGGATAATCCATGGTACTAATATGTTCATGCCTTTTATCATTACTGTAAAGCGTTCTATACCCACCCCACTCCTCAATATTATTAAGATGAACTGCAATTATAAATGATCTCATACCAGCTAAACTATTAATGGTATCTTCCATTTCCTTTTTTAAAGCATTTTTCCCATTAGAATCTGTGAAATCAACGGCTAACTTCAGCTGTAACTTTAATTGTTTACATGTGTTATGTAAGCGAACCAAATCATCCATATTAGAAAATAAGAACGCCTTACCTTTTAAAGATTTCATATATCCATTTATGATAGCAATCTTTGTATTATTGAACCTTCTTAATCCTTTGTCTAATTTAAAATAGTTTGCAAAAAAATCTTCTTCTGTATAACCCGGTGTTTTAAAAGGCGACTGAAATTCTAATAGGCTTGGAGCTCCATATTGTTTGAAACTCTTTTGTAAATTGTGAATAACAGTTTCTAAATAATCGTTATCTTTCCATATGGCATCCACATTTTTTTCATATATCAGCCTTAATACATAATTAGTTCCAGGATTTTCTTTCAATACTCCTGTAGAGGTTTCAATATACTGATATGTAGGTTTAATCTCACATGGATAATTAAGACCCGAAATTTTAACTGGAATTAAAATACGTTTACTTTTAGCCAATTTCACTCTATCGGTTGATATACATAGTTCTACATACTCAGGCCAATAATCTTGATCTTCTACGTTATTAAATAGATAGGAGTACATAATGAGCATCTCCAAGTCACCCTTATGTTCCTTTATAAATTCCCGCTCTTTATTTCTCTCATATATTGACTTAATATCAAACGCATTGTCATTATACCGATAATCATACTTGTTAATATAATAAAAGGTTTCTGTACTACGATCATATTTCATATCCACAAAATGTTCAAAATAATAGTAAGATATGCCTTCCGCAAAATTATATAAATTAACATGATATTGCTTATATATATCCTTTACCCAATCCACCAATTCATTGTCTAAGCCTTTCATATTTGATGATAAAGGTACATCATTACTACTTTCTCTATACTCTTGAGCCATCAATATTAAATTCTTATATAATTCATCCTCCATTTCGGCATTCAGTTTATTAGTAATTACATATTTGGCCACGGTTTGAAAATCTTCTTGTGTATAAAACAATTCTGCATCTTGTAATTCGTTATAAGCTTTATCAACATATTGATCCAAACGCTTTTTATTGTTCCAATAGTATGAAAGAATATATTCATAGGTCTTTGGATATTTTTCTTGTATAGTATTTTTAAACTTATCAATAGCCTGCTGCATCTTTATTTGTTCATAGCTGTAATCTTCTAAATTTAAGTAGGTATTGAAATAATCTGCAACATATTGTATAACCTTAGCCATATTTTCCGAATGATTCTTAAAATCAAATTCATCTAGTTTGTCCTTCTTCTTGCGTTGTGCAATGTACTCTTCAATCTTTTGCATTTCAAAATTCCTTTCTTAATATAAAAAAACTAGAAACGTTTAATTTCTAGCCTCGGAATCATTATGCTATAACGACTTTTTATATTTAATTGAAAAAAGGTATCAAGAAGCAATTTGTCTTTACGAGATATCTTGTTTAAATT
>JAYFPL010000206.1:0-22256 GCA_034927775.1 Anaerovorax sp.
CTTTAATTGCTATTTCTGCTTTATAAAAGACCGTAGAGGTTGGGTTAGTTGAAGGAATCAGTCCTGCAATCACTCCCATAGGTATAGCTATAGCATACGTTCTCGCTTCTTTATCCTCTTTCAGAACACCTATGGTTTTCATATCCTTGATTCGATCATAAACACCTTTGCTTCCGAAAATATTTTTTATTTCTTTGTCTGCTACAATGCCAAAACCAGTCTCATCATGAGCAAGCTGCGCCAGTCTTTTTGCATTTCGAACGCCTGCTTCTGCAATCGACTTAACAATCAAATCGACATCTTCTTGTTTTTTTTGTGCTAACTCAAGCTGCGCTACTTTCGCACGCTCTACTAACTCTCTGACTTCCTGCACAGACAGCAAATCCTTATCATAAAGTAGCATCAGTCTTCTCTCCCTTCATTAAATTCGCTGATTGCTTTAATTAATTCACTTTTTTTCGCAAATTTGATTTCATTTTTTGTCATATTTGTTATTTCTAAGGTTCGTGCAAGATGTCGTAATTCCTCAACCGATTTATGAGCCAACTCGTCTTCTGATGCGCCTGCAGGCTTAGTCGTTTCAGAAGAAACCTCTTTTTTAACCGTTTCATTTTCCTTATACGATATCGGTTTTTGAATTTCAAGCATCCTCATAACACCTTCACTTGGTCTTGGAATTACATGCACTGATACAATTTCTCCTACACGATTGGCGGCTGCGGCAGCAGCATCCATAGCAGCTTTTACCGCTCCTACGTCACCCATAATAATAACCGATACCAATCCACCCTTCACCTTAGTAACGCTGTGCAGGGTTACATTTGCAGCTTTCAACGCACTGTCCAATGCCTCTACTGCACTTAAAAACCCTTTCACTTCAATCATTCCTATGGCTTTCATAACCTGCATCCTTCCATTTTAACCCAATGGGTTTTCCGCAACATACTCAATAGCAGCAGCAAACGCTTCGCAAGCAGCTTTACATGCAGACTGGCTGCCTGTAAGCAAAGCACCGCCAAAGTTCGTTTCAGATGGTGGTGCATATAAAACGCACATTCTAACGTCTGCAGCCTTCATAGCGGCATCTACGCCATACATTGCCTCAAGCGGAGGTGCAATGAGATAAGCCAGAGCTTCGCCTTCTTTAATTCCTGCTCCTTCGGATAAATAAGAACCTGTTCTTGAAATACAATGAGCATAATATGGAATGGAGTCATCTTCATTTGCCGATACGAAATGTGCTACATTTTCAATAAAATCAACACATGCTTTTAATCCACTTTTAATTTCTGCCGGATTTGGTCCAGCTAAGATGCCGATAATTTCACCTGCTAATTTTGTATTAGCATTTGCTGCACCGCCATAAAAGCTTTTTGCATAAACAACTTTTACATCGGCTGCTTTTGTCGCTTCATCCAAAGCGGTATATGTAACATCATCACAATCAGCCGTAATCAGACCTAATGATCTCTGATCCGGGGTTAATCCCAGTTCTTTTGCTAACTCCGGATTAACATTCGGAATCACTTTTGTAGCCAATACCGTGGCCTTCAGGGGATCTCTTTTCATTTCCTAATTTCCTCCTTTTTTAATTATAATTTCAGGTTCGTTCCACTTGCTTTCTTTTCCAGCATTATCTTTATAATTTCAGCGATGTGAGCACCGGCTTCTACCGGCATAGTTCCGGCTCTATGAATATTAGAGACTACAGTTCTTCTTGCTTCCGGCATACCCACGGTTGCTTTGTAAGCAATGTATGCACTCATAGATTCTGCGGTAATTAAACCAGGTCTTTCTCCAATTAAGGCACAAGTAATATCTGCATTTGTGATTTCGGATATTTGATCCATAACACCGACACGTCCGTACTTTACAAAGAATGGGGTACCTACATCAATTCCTTGACTTTGCAATCCCTGCATGATTCCAGGAAGAAGATCTTCGATATTTGCTGCTACTGATGCGGAAGATAATCCATCTGAAACGTAAATTTGAACGGTTGGATTCTTTTTGCACTTCTCTTTAATCGTATTTACCGCTTCTTCGTTGAGCTTTCTGCCTAAATCTGGTCTTGTTAAATAAGTATCTTTATTTTCACACTGAGTTTGAACTGCAAATAAATTCATCTTTTCTAAAAACTCTTCATCAACATCGTTGAAAACAGCATCCTGGGCAGCAGAATGAGCTGCCTTAAATTGGAGCATAGGATCCGTTTTATAACGTGCTCCACACTTTCCTATACCAAGACGACAAGGTGCAAATTGTTTTAATTCATAGAACACCTCACCATTTTGCGGATTTTCAACAAGGTATTGTTCACGAATATCCACTTCAGTTACATCAGGAATCCATCCATCTTCTATTTCCGGTGTCCTCCTTTGCTCATCTTCACCATCACATTTCTGGTTTTCATTTGGTGCACTGCAAAGCTGCATCTCCTTTAACACCTGCTCAATGATTTGCTTTAAATCGTTTTGTTCCATTGTTTTACCTCCCTTCTATTTTTTCAAAAATACAGAAGCATCTCCTGCCAAAGGTGTCAACTTCCCATTCTCTGAAAATCCCATTTTTTCCAACCAAAGATCAAACTCTTTAATTGGTCTTAATCCGAAAATTTCTCGAAGTGCAGCGGCTTCATGATATCCGGTGCATTGATACATTAGCATGCAGTCATCACCCTGAGGTACACCCATAATGTAATTGCATCCGGAAGCAACAAGAAGGGTGGCTAAATTTTCAATGTCATTTTGGTCCGCTTTCATATGATTGGTATAACAAGCATCGCATCCCATAGGAATTCCGGTGAGTTTTCCCATAAAATGATCCTCTAAACCTGCACGAATAACTTGCTTCGAATCATATAAATATTCTGGTCCAATAAATCCAACTACCGTATTTACTAAGAACGGGTTATAGCGCTTTGCAAAACCATAGCACCGTGCTTCCATTGTTACCTGATCCCACCCGTTATGTGCTTCCGAAGACAATTCCGATCCTTGACCGGTTTCAAAATACATAACGTTTGGTCCTGTACTCGTTCCTTTTTTCAGCATCATGTCATGACCTTCATCTAACATAGTTGCGGTCAATCCAAATGCTTCATTTCCTTTTTGAGAACCGGCAATAGACTGAAACATTAAGTCAATTGGCGCATTAAATTTATCTGCAGCTTCTGTTTGTGTTGTTACATGAGCCAAAACGCAAATTTGAGTTGGCACTTCCCATTTATTTTTAAATTCTTCAAAACTTTTTAAAATTCTTGCAACACTCTCTACCGAATCATCAACCGGATTTAATCCGATTACGGCATCACCACAACCTAAACTCAATCCTTCCATAACGGATGCCATGATTCCTTTTGGATCATCCGTAGTATGGTTTGGCTGAAGACGAGAAGAAAAGGTACCCGGAAGTCCAATGGTTGTATTACAATGTGCAGAAACCCTCGTTTTTCTTGCACAGTAAATAAGGTCTAAATTCGTCATCAGCTTACAAACCGCTGCAACAATTTCACTTGTAATTCCTCTGGACACTCTCCTTATCATACTGGACGTTGTCTTTTCATCAAGTAACCATTCTCTGAATTCTGCAACCGTCATATGTTTTACTTCATTAAAAATAGACTCATTTACAGCATCTTGAATGATTCTGGTTACTTCATCCTCCTCATAAGGAACTGCTGGATTATTACGCAGTTCTTCCAATGTAATGTGAGATAGCACAACTTTAGCAGCTACGCGTTCTTCTGCGGTTTCCGCAGCGATTCCGGCTAATTTGTCACCGGACTTTTCCTCGTTTGCCTTAGCCATAACTTCTCTGAGTGATTTAAACTCATAATTGTGGCCAAATAGCTTTGTTTTCAGTATCATGCTCCTTTTCACCTTTCCTTTCTCTATATTGATTTCTTCCAAATGGAAGACATCTACGAATTAAATATTAATGTTTTTACTACTACTGGCAGTACATGACCACCACCAACAGGCTCTCCTAAATCGACGTAATCACCACCCTGCGCTTTAATTCCGTCAATACAAACAACATCAGTCTTTCCTCGAAGCTTTATATTTATTGCATTACCCAGCGCTTTACCAATATCAGATTCCAACATTACAATCAAAGGCATACCTTTTTTCTGTATAGAAACCGTTGCATTTATAATTGCATCTGCAAGTTTCTGAATGGAAGCAAAGGAAGAATACCGGCTTCCCGTTAATGATATCGCGATTGGATCTGACTTATCTTCCGACTGATAAATGGGCATTTGGCGTAAAATCGCTTGAGAAACCAAATCTGGTGTTTCCTCATCAGCATCGGCAAGTCTGAGTATTGGGACATTTTTTATCGGTAGCTTTTCTTTTTTATAAAAGATGGTACTTCCACTCACTTCCGTGGTATGGGTTCCTGCTCCAACCACAGTGGCACGTATGGTTTCATCACTTTTATAACAAAGGACTTGATCCAAAATTCCACATTGGCTTATTTCCTGTCCAAGAAGTACACCGACATCCCCATATCGGAATAAATCTTTCTCTTCCGGCTCATAGACATACCCTGCAACTCCGCCCGAAAAAGTAACTGCACTGATTTTTAAGTCTTCCGGTAAACCTTTTCCATCGTTGGTATAAAGAATAGAACTCTCCTTTATATTTTTTGACAAATGCAAGGACTCTTTTATTTGATTTGCCATTAGGTTACAAATTTTTCTTAGCTTTGTTTCCTCAGCACTTTCCCCGATTTGAATCGAAATTCCATTTTTCTCTGCCAATTCTTTTAACTTTGTATAGATATATGTAATTTTTCCATTCTCCACTTTTACGAGGCGCCCTCCGACATCAAGGCAAGTTACTGCATAAAGACTTCCTTTTCGAAATACAGAAATGTTTGTTGTTCCTCCCCCAATATCTAAGTTTGCAACGATATTTCGATTTTCTTCGCTTAATCGATCTGCTCCGGCACCCCTTCCAGATAGCACGGACTCTAAATCAGGTCCTGCTGTTGCTACTACAAAATCTCCTGCTAAATCACTGAGTCGATTTAATACTAAATTAGCATTTTGCTTTCGTGCAGTTTCTCCAGTAATGATTACCGCTCCGGTGGTAACTTTGTCTGGAGTCATACCAGCTTTTTGGTATTCATTTCGTATTATTTGGCTGACAGCTTCTGCATCAATTTCCGTAGAAGAACGCAGAGGAGTAAAATAAATATCACTGGAATAAATCACTTCTTTATTCACAATCTCTACTCTAGGAACTGCATAAGCAGAGGCTCGATTTTCAATGGTTAATCGACTGAAAATAAGTTGCGTTGTTGATGTTCCAATATCAATGCCTACACTTATCACAACTTCCTTCAAAAAAATCACATCCCTTCTATTCGTCGTTTAAAATAAAATTCAAAATAGCATTCTATTTTTAAACAAAAAACAGCCTAGACACAGAATCACTATCTGTACCTAAGCTGCTTCACTTAGTCTCGGAAAAATGTTACGTCACATTATCCATATTCGCTATTTTATTTTTAAAATCAAAATTAATTTTTGTTCCAAGATTTCCTGAATCAATTCGTAAGTTTCCTTTTAATTTTTCTTTTATAATAGATATTACTATGTTCAATCCAAGACTGGTACCCTTAACCTGTTCAAAATCAAATCCTTTTCCATCATCGCTTACTTCAATATTGGAATACATTTGCCCCCGTGTAATTTGAATGTGAATCAATCCTTCAGGACGATTCGGAAATGCATGTTGCAAAGAATTATGCATAAGCTCACTCACAACTAATGCAACAGAAGTGGAAATTTCGGAATCGACTTCAAAATCATCACCTTCAATTTTTATGGTTACTTTTGTTGTTGGTTTTTGAAAATATTGTAAGGTGTTATTTTTTATATTTTCTAACACATCTCGAATATTAACCTGATCTACGCCCACCTTAGCAAGCAATTCATGTGTAGTAGCGATGGCTAAAATCCGGTTCATACTTTCATCCAAAATCATTTTTGCTTCTTCATTTTTTGTTCTTCTTCCCTGCAGCCTTAGTAAGCTGGCAATCGTCTGCAGACTGTTTTTTACTCGGTGGTGCATCTCTTTAATCGCGACAGATTTTAAAATCAGCTCTTTTTCTTTTTCTCTAATGTGTGTTATATCTCGAATCATAATCGCAAAATCCACATTATTATTTTTTAAAAAAATTTGTTTTACTGTTAAATCTAAATTAGAAACGGAAACCTCTATTCCAGAATAACTCGCATCTTGGTCAAACCATTCAAGATCTGATCCATGGAGTGCGATGCCTTTATATGGCATCCCCAAAATATCATTCGTATAGCCCAATCGTTCAAAAATATCTCGCGCCATTTTATTTCGAAAGCTTACATACCCTTGCATATCTACAAGAATAACTGCTTCATCAATATAATCTGTAAGCCACGAAGATTGTTCATCCATGCGAGTAAGCATATCTGCTACAATTGCATAACTCGCATCGGAGAAGCGAATACGTTCACTCATTTCACTATTTTCATCGGCACGTTTCTCCTCAATCAGTACCCCAATCACTCGATCTCCATGCTTGATAGGCTCTACAGACTGTATTACCATAGTGGATTCTTGGGTAACTGCTTTCATTTGTTTCGTTGATAACCCTAACCGAAAGGTTCTGGCAACAGCTGGTTCATTATTCGGTTTTGCCAAAAGGCCTACTACTGTTTTTTTATAAGAAGATGGAACATTCTCTGGTTTTGCTTCCGCAACTACGATTGCATCTACACCATCCGTAGTTGGACAATCAATAAAAAAATCTGCATCTTCCAAATTTGCCAACAGCTGTAAACCTAATCCCAGCTGCTTAATTACCTCAATTTCTTCTCCTGTCAAATCCGTATATTCTTTACATAGTCTTTCAATGGTATCTGGCATACTATCACAATCCTTCTAAGCCAATATGATTTCTGCAATACGCTTCATAGAGACTTTCTTTTCTTTGCTTAAATTTTTAATGTATTCGTAAGCTTCTGCTTCCGACATTTTCATAGACTCCATCAGAAGTCCTTTCGCCTTTTCAATTATTGTCCTATTTTCTAATCTTTGTGATATACATTCACATTCTTTTTTTACTAAGGCCATTTCACGACTGCGAGCAACGGCAATTTCAATGTTCGGAACTAAAGATTTTTCATCAATTGGTTTGACCATATATCCCGAAACACCTATATCTGTAGCACTTCGAATAAATTCGCTGTCGCTGTATGCAGTAAGTAATAAAATGGTTTGTGCGCTTCCTTCTTCACAAATTACTTTTGCAGCAGACAATCCATCCAATAACGGCATTTTAATATCTAGAAGGACGACATCTGGTTTTTCTTTTTTACAAAGTTCGATTGCATCAAATCCTTCTGATGCTTCACCGACTACATTGTAACCTGCGGTAATGAGCATTTCACGTAAATCCATTCTAGTTATGGGCTCATCTTCGGCGATGATTACCCGAATTCCTTTTCTTCCATTTTCCTTCATGGTATCACTCCTAAGGGCTATATTATGTGTTTTTTCCAGTCACACGATGTCAATTATGTTTTGCTTATCTCAGTTCCCGCAAACCCCATTTTATCACATAAAACTACCATAACATCTCTAATTGCAGCCTCAACAGCTGCAACATCACCTAGTATAACCAGCGTCCCATTAAATCGATCAACAAACCCAATGGAAATATTTGCTGCTTTGGATGCTACATCCGCCGCGATCATTGCTCCTTCACTTGGTGTAATTGTCAAAATACCGATCGCGCCCTTTTCTTGCACCATTCCCAACTTCGGATATAACTCTTTGTTCGGATTTGCGATTACATGTGCTAACGTAACCTGCTTCCCTGGAACAAATTCTTGTATAATTCGTTGTTTTACCTCTTCCAAAGGCCCCACACTCCTTTCTTGCATAAGGATAATGAGCTGCTTACCATGATATTGTACACGCAATATTTACAAAAAAAGCACCTAAACAAATACATTGTATTCTGTCTAGATGCTACTTCGCATTCTTCCATTTTGAGCCCTTTACTACGCCGTACAGTGCTCCTTAACTTTATAGTAAGCATTATATAGAAATGTGTTTTTATTGTCAAGCATCTATTCATTAATTTTTCTCAATATTCTATGAATTAGTTTTTGCTTTTACTTTATTTCTGATATACTCTAGAAAAGGATCAAACCCTGATCCCTTTATACTGCTCGTAACAAAGCATTTTTCTGCACCTGCACGGGTTAAATGACCGATTGCCTGTTGAATTTGCTCTGTATTTGCAGCATCACTCTTTGTTATCATACCAATAATTGGTTTCCCTGCGAACATCATTCCGAAAGAGGGCGCAAACATTGTCCCATCTTCTGTAGCATCCTGTACAAGTATAATTATCTGAGCGTCGGCTGCTGTGACAGATAGGGCACCATAAAAACCCTTTTGCTCTAAATATTCACCTGGCGTATCTAAAATGCAATGATCAATAAACTGTACCGTTTGGGTTTTATGATAATGCAGCTGCTGATTTGTTAAATATTGACAAAGTGTTGTCTTTCCACTATGAGATCTTCCTATAAATATCATTCTAGGAATACTCTCTCCAGTGTTTTTTAAGGATTTTAAGGTAATCTTTTTCTTTTGCATAAGACCATCCTTCCATTTTTGCTGTTTCGTCAATTATAGCATTCCTTTTTGTAATTTTAAATCCTTAAAAATCTTTTCTATTCCATACAAGGTATGCTCACTCTATTTTTTATATAACAAAAAATAGAGCATATACGAAATTTCAATTTAAATATAATTTTTTCTTGCTCCTTCTCTTCTGCAAATATTTTTATATAATAAAAAAAGCCTGAAGGAAATCCTTCAGGCTTTGTATTTGATTCACAAAATCGGCTTACACTAATTCTAAAAATACCAATTCGGCACAGTCCCCTCTTCTAGGTCCTAGCTTTAGAATTCTGGTATAACCACCGTTACGTTCTGCATATTTTGGTGCAATTTCATCAAACAGCTTTGTTACTACGTCTTCATCAAAGACATAAGCAAGTACCTGTCTTCTTGCATGCAAATCTCCACGTTTTGCCAATGTGATCATCTTTTCTGCTTCTCTTCTTGCTTCTTTTGCTCTTGTATCAGTTGTCGTAATACGACCTTCTCTTAAAAGATCGGTTACAAGGTTTCTTAACATAAGCTTTCTATGAGCAGTCGGTCTGCCTAATTTTCTATAACCTGGCATAATTCATCCTCCTTCCGCAGTTATTCTTCGCTCGGCTTTAATCCAAGGCCTAATTCTTCTAACTTGTGCTTTACCTCATCCAAAGACTTCTTACCAAGGTTTCTCACCTTCATCATATCGTCTTCCGTTCTATGAGTCAGCTCTTCTACGGTATTGATTGCCGCACGTTTTAAACAATTGAAAGAACGAACGGAAAGTTCAAGCTCTTCAATAGTCATTTCCAAAGCTTTTTCTTTCTGATCTTCTTCTTTTTCAACCATGATTTCAACCGAATCCATGCTATCTGTTAAGTCAATAAATAGTTTCAGATGCTCCTGCATGATCTTTGCACCAATTGACACACCTTCATCAGGGGCAATACTACCATCTGTCCAAACTTCCAAAATTAATCTGTCATAATCCGTTACCTGACCAACTCTGGTATTCTCAACAATAAAATTGACTTTACGAACCGGTGTATAAATGGAATCCACCGGAATCACCGCAATCGGAGTGGATTCTGTTTTATTCTGATCTGCAGGCACATAGCCTCTTCCTTTTGCAATGTTAATTTCCATTACTAAGGTTGCATTTTCCTCCAAGGTTGCTATATGCAGATCCGGATTGAAGATTTCCAAATCACTGTCAGCAATGATATCTGCAGCAGTTACTACTTTCGGTCCAACTGCATTGATAATCACTCTTTTCGTACTTTCATTGTTTAAGCGAACAGCGAGTTTCTTTAAATTAAGAATAATCTCGGTAACGTCCTCTTTTACACCAGGAATGGTTGAAAATTCGTGAAGAATGCCATCAATTTTTACAGATGTTACAGCAGCTCCAGGAAGCGAAGAAAGTAAAATTCTTCGTAAGCTGTTACCTAAAGTTGTACCATATCCTCTTTCCAGAGGTTCTACTACAAATTTACCGTAACTTTTATCCTCATCCGAATAGATACACTCGATTGTTGGCTTTTCAATTTCGATCACTCCAAATCCCTCCTTTTTTAATCGAATTAACTGGAGGAATTCCCACTCGGCCTAAGCCGCGGAATTCCCATATGGGACCATCTTACGTGGCTTACTTTGAGTACAATTCGACGATGAGATGTTCTGCGATCGGTGTATCGATGTCTTCTCTTCTTGGCATTGCAAGAATTTTACCTTCAAGCTTATCTGGTTCAACCGTAATCCAGTTTGGAGTGCTGATAGACATCTCTCTAATTTCTTTGAACTTAGGAGAAGAAGCACTCTTTTCCTTTACTTTAATTACGTCACCCGGTTTTACTTCAAGGGAAGGAATGTTTGCTTTCTTTCCATTAATCGTAAAATGTCCGTGTCTCACGAGTTGTCTTGCTTCTTTTCTTGAAGAAGCAAATCCCATTCTATATACTGCGTTGTCAAATCTTGTTTCTAACATGATTAACAAGTTTTCACCGGCAATACCCTTTTTCTTTTCAGCTTTATCAAAATAATTTCTAAACTGGGTTTCTAATATACCATAGAAACGCTTTGCCTTTTGCTTTTCTCTTAGCTGTAGACCATATTCAGAAATCTTCTTTCTGCTCTGACCATGCTGTCCTGGAGCGTAGCTTCTCTTATCAATAGCACATTTGCTGCTATAGCATCTTTCGCCCTTTAAGAACATCTTTTGGCCTTCTCTTCTGCATAATCTACAAGCAGGACCTATATATCTAGCCATATTAACTACACCTCCCTTTCACTAAACTCTTCTTCTCTTTGGTGGTCTGCATCCATTGTGCGGAATTGGAGTAATATCTTTAATCATATTAATCTCAAGACCTGCAGTCTGTAATGCTCTGATTGCAGCTTCACGTCCGGAACCAGGTCCCTTTACGTATACTTCTACCGTCTTAAGTCCATGTTCCATAGCGCCTTTTGCAGCTTCTTCTGCTGCCATTTGTGCTGCGAATGGTGTAGATTTTCTGGAACCCTTAAATCCTAAAGAACCAGCACTAGACCAAGACAATGCGTTTCCGCTTAAATCGGTTAGAGTTACAAGAGTGTTATTGAAGGTCGATTGGATATGAGCTTGACCGCGTTCAATATTTTTACGTTCTCTTCTCTTTTTACGAACCGTCTTTTTTATTGCTTTTGCCATTTTAATCTCCCCTCCTTACTTCTTCTTCTTTCTACCAACTGTCTTCTTAGGACCCTTACGAGTTCTTGCGTTGGTCTTTGTCTTCTGTCCGCGAACAGGAAGACCTCTTCTATGTCTGATTCCTCTATAGCAACCAATTTCCATTAATCTCTTAATGTTTAGGGAAACTTCTCTGCGAAGGTCTCCTTCTACGTTGTATTCGCTATCAATGATTTTTCTGATTGCACCTACCTCGTCCTCAGACAAGTCTTTAATTCTAGTATCTGGATTAATTCCAGCTTCCGCTAAAATTTTAGCAGAAGTTTTTCTACCGATACCAAATATATAGGTGAGTCCAATTTCTACTCTTTTGTCTCTTGGTAAATCGACACCGGCTATACGAGCCATCCTTACACCTCCTATTTTTTCCTTTTTTGATCCTTTCCATACAGGACTTTATGGAAAACAATTTACTAGTCTCCAATTGCTTCTATTTGAATGCCCTTAAGTTGTTCCGTTGCCTCCCGGCAAGAAAACACAGCCGCTCCTTAGGGTACACCCTTCTAATTTTGTGATAATTGTCGCTTATCAGCCTTGTGTCTGCTTATGCTTTGGATTTTCACAGATAACCATAACTTTACCGTTTCTCTTGATTACCTTGCACTTTTCGCAGATAGGCTTTACTGAGGCTCTTACTTTCATATTAATCCTCCTTAACTGCTCTATTTGTCTCTCCAGGTAATTCTACCTCTGGAAAGATCGTAAGGTGACAATTCCACCTTTACTCTATCTCCCGGTAGAATCCTGATAAAGTTCATTCTAATCTTACCGGAAATGTGTGCAAGCACTTCGTAACCATTTTCAAGTTTTACAACAAACATAGCGTTAGGTTGTGCTTCCAACACGGTGCCAAATACTTCTATGACATCTTTTTTTGCCATATATGGCGCACCTCCTCCTGTACCCGGTTCTACTTATTTAACAATACCGATTCATTCACTTTGCAATAGATCTTACTTCGCTGCTTTTATAAAGTCAGCAGTTCAGGTTCATCTTCCGTAATCACAACCGTATTCTCATAATGAGCGGAAAGCTTTCCATCACAGGTCTTTACTGTCCAATTGTCCAGCATCACATCTACCTCATAGCTTCCTTGGTTAATCATTGGTTCAATTGCGAGTACCATTCCCGGAACAAGTTTTGGACCTCTACCGGGCTTCCCATAATTTGGAATCTGTGGATCCTCATGCATCGATCTTCCAATGCCATGTCCAACGTAATCTCTTATGGCAGAAAATCCAGCGGCTTCAACAGTTACCTGAATGGCATGAGATACATCTGATAGACGAAATCCTGGCTTGCAGAATTTTAAGCCTTCAAAAAAACTCTGTTCTGTTACTGTGATTAAGTGTTGTGCTTCCTCAGAAATTTTTCCTACACCATAAGTTCTTGCAGCATCGCTGTAATACTTACGATGTATGGTTCCTAAATCAACACTGACGATATCTCCTTCTACCAGCTTCCGTTTTTTTGACGGAATGCCATGAACAACTTCGTCGTTTACCGATATGCAAGCACATGCAGGGAATCCACCGTAACCTTTAAATGCAGGAATCATATTGTTTTTTAATATGGTTTCCTCCACATAATCATCGATGTCCTTTGTACTCATTCCCGGTACAATAATGCTCGGGAGTTCTTTTAGCATGGCTTTTGTCACAGTAGCCGCTTCTCTCATAATATCAATTTCTTCTTGTGATTTCAGAATAATCATTCTATGCTCCTAAAACCTCCACAACTTCGCTAAAGACTTTATCTAAAGCGCCTGCTCCATTAATATGAGCAATGTTTCCGGCTTTTTCATAATAATCAATCAGTGGACTCGTTTGCTTAAGGTAAACCTGAAGACGATTACTTACTGTCTCCAATGTATCGTCCGCTCTCTGGTAAATCTTTCCACCGCAAACATCGCATACACCTTCCTTTTTCGGAGGCATATTTTTTACGTGGTAAGTTGCACCACAGTTTTTGCAAACTCTTCTACCAATCATTCGGTCAATCAATATATCTTTTTCTACATCAATATCCAAAACCTTATCGATTGCCGAATTTTTTTCTTTTAAATAAATATCAAATTTTTCTGCTTGATAAACGGTTCTTGGAAAACCATCCAATAAAAATCCGCTCTTGCAGTCATCTTCTGTCAAGCGATCCTCTACCAATTCAATTACTAAATCATCCGGAACAAGCTCTCCCTTAGACATATACTCTTGCGCTTTTTTACCAAGAGGAGTTCCTTCTTTCACATTCTTTCGAAAAATATCACCAGTAGAGATATGAGGAATATTATATTTCTCAGCAATTTGGGTTGCTTGTGTACCTTTGCCGGCTCCCGGAGGGCCTAACAAAACTAAATTCATTTTTTTATCCTCCAATTATTTCAAGAAGCCTTGGTAGTTTCTCATTACCATTTGAGATTCCAGCTGCTTCATCGTGTCAAGTGCAACACCGACTGCAATCAGAAGGGAGGTTCCACCGAAACCAATCTGCAAATGTGTAAACTGCTGCAGAAGGGTTGGCATGATGGCAATGGCAGCTAAGAATACTGCTCCTACAAAAGTAATTCTTGTCATAACTTTGTTTAAATAATCAACGGTTGGTCTTCCAGGACGAATTCCAGGAATAAAACCTCCGTTTGCTTTCATGTTATCAGCTACTTCCATTGGATTAAATGTAACTGCCGTATAGAAATACGTGAAAAAGATAATTAACAGTACATCCAATGATGCATACAGCCATATACCGGGTACCGGAGCTGCTGGAGATAACCATGCATGCACAAAATTAGCAAATCCCGTGTTTGGCCAGAAATAAGTTAAGGTCAATGGGAACTGTAACAAGGAAATCGCAAAGATAACCGGAATTACGCCTGCCTGATTTACCTTCATTGGAATGTGCGTGCTTTGTCCGCCATACATCTTTCTTCCAACCACTCTCTTTGCATATTGAACAGGAATTTTTCTCTGTCCCTGTTGTATAAGGACAATACCTACGACTACAACAAATGCAAACAGAATAAAAAGAATAACGGACAGCCAGGTTACATCACCTGCTTGAAGCTTCGTCCAAGTCTGAGCAATACCACCAGGCATTCTGGATACAATACCGGCAAAGATAATCAAAGAAATACCGTTTCCGATCCCTTTTTCATTAATCTGTTCACCGAGCCACATAAGGAATGCCGTACCAGCTGATAACGTCATAACAATGACAATGACAGAAAAAACATCTGTGCTAACCAATGCACGACGGAATAACCCAACCGTTAACCCAATTGATTGAATCAAAGCCAAAACAACTGTTAAATATCTTGTATATTGTGCTATTTTTTTCTTACCTTCGGTACCCTCCTTTGCAATTTCCTCTAGACGAGGGATTGCAATGGTGAGTAACTGAAGAATAATCGATGCCGTAATGTACGGCGTGATGCTGAGAGCAAAAATGGTGAAGTTACTGAACGCACCGCCAGAAAACAAGTCAAACAATCCAAACAGACCTGCATCATTTGAGTTAAATAACTGTGACAATACATCTCTGTTAATACCCGGTACCGGAATGTTCGACCCCAAGCGGAAAACAATCATCATAAATACTGTAAACATAATTTTGTTACGAATATCCGAAATCTTCCATGCTTGAGCCATTGTTTTAATCATGCTCATATTAGATCACCTCTGCCTTTCCTCCGGCAGACTCGATTTTTTCAATTGCTGTTTTACTAAATTTCTGAGCCTTTACGGTTACGTTCTTCTCGAGTGTTCCATCTCCTAGAATTTTAATACCGTCAACAACCTGCTTTGCAAGTCCTTTTTCCATTAGTAGCTCAGGTGTAACCACGGTTCCATCTTCAAATACGTTTAATGCTTCAACATTAACACCAACGTATTCTTTTCTCCAGATGTTTGTAAATCCTCTCTTAGGGATTCTTCGATACAATGGCATCTGTCCGCCTTCAAAACCAAGTCGAACGCCGCCGCCACTTCTAGAATTTTGACCGTTCATACCTCGACCGGCAGTTTTACCTTGGCCAGTAGCTGTACCTCTACCTTTTCTCTTCGGCTTCTTGGTTGAACCTTCCGCCGCTCTTAACTCATGTAGTTTCATTCTCATACACCCCCATTCTTAGTCTTCTATTTTTATAAGATGTGATACTTTTGCTACAGCTCCGCGCGTTTGCGGTGTGTCTGGGAGCTCAACTGTATGTCGAATTTTTCTAAGTCCTAACGCTTCTACCACTTTTCTCTGAGCAGGGGAAGCGCCAATCACACTCTTAACCAGTGTAATTTTCACTGTCTTATTAGCCATTTTGCGTTTCCTCCTTATCCTAAGATTTCTTCTTTAGTCTTTCCTCTTAGTCTGCATACCTGATCAAGTGTCTTCAGGTTTCTTAGCCCTTCAACTGTCGCGTAAGCCATGTTTCCATTGTTGTTTGAACCAATAGATTTTGCTCTTACATCTTTCAATCCGGCATGTTCCAATACGGTACGAACGGAACCACCAGCGATAACTCCAGTACCCTGTGCAGCAGGCATAATCAATACTCTTCCTGCTCCGAATACACCTAATGATCTATGTGGTATCGTTGTTCCAACCATTGGAACTAATATTAAATTCTTCTTAGCATCTTCAATTGCTTTTCTTACTGCTTCAGGAATTTCCTGTGCTTTACCAAGGCCGCAACCTACATGACCTTCACCGTCACCGATTACTACAGTTACGCTGAATCTGAAGTTTTTACCGCCTTTAACAACCTTCGCAACTCTTCTGATGTTTACGATCGATTCTTTTAAGTCCAGCTTGGATGCATCAATCATATTTCGCATTCTGTTCCTCCTCTTTTAGAATTTGAGTCCAGCTTCACGAGCACCGTCAGCTAATTCTTTCACTCTACCGTGATATAAGAATCCACCTCTGTCGAAGCTTACTGTTTCGATACCCTTCTCTAAAGCTCTCTTTGCAATTGCAGCGCCTACAAGCTTAGCAGCTTCTTTGTTTCCACCATTAGCAGCTTGTGCCTTGATGTCCTTATCCAAAGAAGAAGCGGCAACTAAAGTCTCTCCAGCAACATCATCAATAATCTGCACGGAAATGTTCTTTAGACTTCTATAAACGCACATTCTCGGTCTTTCAGGAGTTCCAGATACATCTCTTCTAACTCTGGCATGTCTTGCCAGACGTCTATCATTTCTACTATCTTTCTTTGCCATTTCTATTCACTCCTTCCTACTTTTTCTTAGCGCCGGCCTTGCCTTCTTTTCTACGAACAACTTCATCAATGTAGCGAACACCCTTACCCTTATAAGGTTCTGGTTTTCTCCACTTACGAATGTTTGCTGCGTAGTTTCCAACAAGTGCCTTGCTGATGCCTTTTACCGTAACTTCTGTAGGAGATGTAACCTCCGTCAGAATTCCATCTGGATCTGGCATTTCGATTGGATGTGAATATCCTAAATTAAGAACAAGTACCTTACCTTTTTTCTCAGCCTTATAACCAACACCAATCAGCTGAAGTTTCTTTTCAAAACCATTAGTTACACCAGTAACCATGTTGTTGATTAATGTTCTGGAAAGTCCATGTGAGGCTCTTGCTTCCTTAACATCACTGTCTCTTGTTACGGTTAACACACCGTCATTCACTTCTACTTTAATTAAATTGCTAATCTGCTCCTGCAGCTCTCCCTTTGGTCCTTTTACAGTAACAAGATTGCTGTCACTGACTTTTACTTCGACACCAGCAGGAATCGTTACAGGGAGCTTGCCTATTCTTGACATTTGCTATACCTCCTAATTCCTTCTCTTGTTACCAAACGTAGCAAATTACTTCGCCGCCGACACCAAGTGCTCTAGCTTCTTTGTCGCTAATTAATCCCTTAGATGTAGAGATGATTGCAATTCCTAAGCCACCAAGTACCTTAGGCACCTCGCCGCTTTTTGCATACACTTTTAGCCCCGGTTTTGAAATCTTTTTGATTCCACTAATTACTCTTTCTTTGTCAGTACCGTATTTCATCTGAATTCGAATTACGTCCTGAACTTCGTTCTCTATTACATCGTACCCTTTAATATAACCTTGTTCGGTTAAAATTCCTGCAATTGCTTTTTTCATTTTAGAAGCAGGAATATCAACGGTAGCGTGTCCTACAGTATTGGCATTTCTGATTCTTGTAAGCATATCTGCTATAGGATCTGTCATGGTCATAGTTCAAGTGCCTCCTTCCTTTTTATACTACCAGCTGGCTTTTCTTACGCCAGGAATTTCTCCTTTATAAGCCAATTCTCTGAAACAGATACGACAAATGCCGTATTTTCTCAAGTATGCATGCGGTCTTCCACAGATTTTACATCTGGTATATTCCTGAGTGCGATACTTTGCTTTTCTCTGTTGTTTTACTTTGAGAGATGTCTTTGCCATAATTCCCTCCTATTATTTTTCAAACGGCATTCCGAGCATTTCTAAAAGCGCTTGCGCTTCTTCGTCTGTCTTTGCCGTAGTTGTAAATATAATGTTCATACCTCTGATTTTTTCTACCTTATCATAGGAGATTTCAGGGAAAATCAATTGTTCCTTAATACCCATGGAGTAGTTACCTCTTCCATCAAAGGAATTTTTGCTTACGCCCTTAAAGTCTCTTACACGAGGAAGAGAAATGTTGAAGAATTTATCTGCAAATTCATACATTCTTTCACCTCTTAAAGTCACCTTCGCGCCGATTGTCATACCCTGTCTCAGCTTAAAGTTAGCGATTGATTTTCTTGCTTTTGTAGCAATCGGTTTCTGTCCGCTGATCAAAGCAAGTTCATCAATTGCCATTTCTACCAACTTTGCATTGTCTTTGGAATCTCCAAGACCCATATTAATGGTGATCTTTTCTAGCTTAGGAACTTCCATAACATTCTTGTATTTAAACTTATCCATTAAGCCGTTAAATACTTCATTCTTATATTTGTCTCTTAGTCTAACTACCAAGATGATTCCCTCCTTTCAAACTGATTAGTCCAGAACCTGGCCTGTTTTCTTGGATACTCTCTTCTTATGACCGTTCTCAACCTTGTATCCAATTCTGGTTGGAGCCTTAGCCTTTGTATCGTAGTACATTACATTGGAAACATGAATAGAGCCTTCCTGGTGCTTGATTTCACTCTGCACCTTTCTAGTTTGCTTCTGATGCTTTGTCTGGATGTTAATTCCTTCTACGATGACTCTTTCTGCCTTAGGGAATACCTTTAAAACCTTACCTTTTTTGCCTTTATCTTTACCGGTAATTACTAATACCGTATCATCTTTTCTAATATGCATCTTTTCACCTCCCATTAAAGCACTTCAGGTGCCAAAGACACAATCTTCATGAAGCTCTTGTCTCTTAATTCTCTTGCAACAGGTCCGAAAATACGAGTTCCGACAGGATTCTTATCATCCTTAATAATTACTGCTGCGTTCTGATCAAACTTCACATAACTGCCGTCAATTCTTCTGGCTCCCTTGCAAGTACGTACAACTACGGCCTTTACAACATCACCCTTCTTTACAACACCACCAGGTGTTGCATCTTTAACGGCACAAACGATAATATCGCCAATGTTCGCGTATCTACGGCTTGTTCCACCGAGAATACGGATACACAATAATTCCTTAGCGCCTGAATTGTCAGCAACTTTTAATCTGCTTTCCGGCTGAATCATAACTGGTGCCTCCTTCTACTATTTTACCTTTTCAATTATGTTTACAAGTCTCCATCTCTTATCCTTGCTTAGAGGTCTTGTTTCCATAATTCTTACTTTATCACCGATATTGCACGTATTTTCTTCATCATGTGCCTTAAACTTCTTCGTTCTCTTTACTGATTTTCCGTAAAGGGAATGTCTAACGGACTGTTCCACAGCGACAACGATTGTTTTATCCATCTTATCACTGGTAACGAAGCCAACTTTTGTCTTTCTTCTGTTTCTGTCTAACATGTTTGCACCCTCCTTCCGGTTAACCTTCTACTTTCTTAAGCTGTTTTTCTCTTAAGATTGTCTTTACGCGAGCGATATCTCTCTTGATATCTCTCAATTTAATAGGGTTTTCTAACTGACCTGTCACATGCTGGAATCTCAAGTTAAATAATTCGTTCTTAAGCTTCTTTACCTCTGCGTTCAGTTCAACCTCAGACATATTTCTAATGTTTTCAATTTTCATTACGCTTCACCACCTTCTGCTAACTCTTGGCCTTTGATGGCAAATTTACACTTTACAGGGAGCTTATGCATTGCAAGACGCATCGCTTCTCTTGCAGCTGCTTCAGATACGCCCTCAATTTCAAACATAACTCTACCTGGCTTTACAACCGCTACCCAGTACTCAGGAGCACCTTTACCGGAACCCATACGTACTTCAGCTGGTTTCTTAGTCACTGATTTATGCGGGAAAATTTTAATATATACCTTACCGCCTCTCTTGATGGATCTTGTCATCGCGATACGTGCGGCTTCTATTTGATTAGAACGAATCCAACCACATTCCTGAGCAACTAAACCATATACACCATAAGTAATGGTATTGCCCTTGGTTGCTACGCCCTTCATTCTTCCTCTGTGGACTCTACGACGTTTTACTCTTTTTGGCATTAACATCGTTTCTCTCCTCCTTTCTCTGACGATTATTCTTCTACGCTTGCAACTTCTGCTTCTACAGCTACTTCTTCTTGTGGTTGAGCTGATTTTGCAGGACGTTTTCTAGGGTTTACAAATTTCTTTTCTTCTTTAAATTCTCTGTCCCCTCTAGGTCCTCTTCTCTCACCACGATCTCTTCTGTTTCTGTCGTTGCCACGGTTATTTTTACGACCTTCCGGCTTTGCGGATTCTTCCGGCAAGTTGCTCTTCAAACCTTTTGCTAAGATTTCTCCATGGTTAATCCAAACCTTAACACCAAGCTTACCATAAGTAGTATCAGCCTCTGCAAAACCGTAACCGATATCTGCTCTTAAAGTGTGTAGAGGAACATTACCTTCACTGTATTTTTCACTTCTTGCAATTTCTGCACCGCCAACACGACCGGAAACTACAACTTTAATTCCCTTTGCGCCAGCTTTCATTGTTCTGCCGATTGCCTGTTTCATCGCTCTTCTGAAAGAAATTCTCTTTTCCAAAGCCTGTGTAATGCTTTCAGCAGTTAACTGTGCATCCAATTCTGTTCTTCTTACTTCTATAATGTTAATTTGAGTTGTTTTTTTCGTTAATTTTTCAACTTCACGCTTTAACTGGTCAATACCATCTCCACCACGACCGATAACCATACCTGGCTTACCTGTCAGCACGGAAATCTTTAACTGGTTGTTTGCTGCTCTTTCAATTACTACTTTAGAAACTCCGGCTGCATAAAGCTTTTTCTTTATAAATGTTCTGATTTTCTGATCTTCTACCAAATAATCAGCAAAGTTTCTCTTATCTGCATACCATTTGGAATCCCAGTCTTTTATAACGCCCACTCTTAATCCATGTGGACTTACTTTCTGACCCATTCAATAAACCTCCTGTTCTGAAATTATCTTTCTTTTAGTGTTACGCCAATGTGGCTGCTTCTTTTAAGAATAACGGATGCACGTCCCTGAGATCCTGCTCTCCATCTCTTCATAGTAGGTCCCTGATGTGCATACACTTCAGCAACATAAAGCTTATCGACGTCCATATCGTGATTGTTTTCTGCGTTTGCTGCTGCAGATTTTACTACGTTTTCCACTAACTCCGCACCTTTGCCCGGAGTGAATTTTAAAATAGTCAGTGCCTCTTGCAGGCTCTTTCCTCTTACTAAATCAGTAACAGGCTTAAGCTTAATCGGAGACATTCTAACGTATTTTGCAACTGCTTTTGCTTCCATCTTTCATATCTCCTTTCTTATCTTTTCACCTTAGAAGACTTGTCTGCCGCATGTCCTCTATAGTTTCTTGTAGGAGCAAACTCTCCAAGTCTGTGTCCTACCATATCTTCAGTGATGTACACTGGAACATGTTTCTTTCCGTCATGTACAGCAACTGTGTGTCCTACCATCTGCGGAAATATAGTTGATGGTCTTGACCATGTCTTTAATACTTTCTTTTCGTTTGCTGCGTTCAACTCTTCAATTGCTTTCAGAAGCTTCGCATTGACGAAAGGGCCTTTTTTTAGCGATCTACCCATTTAATTTATCCTCCCCTCAACTATTTTTCGTTACGTCTTTTTACAATATATTGGTTAGAAGCTTTGTTCTTCTTTCTGGTCTTATATCCAAGAGCAGGTTTACCCCAAGGAGTAACCGGGCTCACACGACCGATACCAGCTTTACCTTCACCACCACCATGAGGGTGATCGTTCGGGTTCATTACGGAACCTCTCACAGTAGGTCTGATACCCATATGTCTTTTACGTCCAGCTTTACCGATCATAACATTACCATGGTCTAAGTTACCAACTTCACCGATGGTTGCTCTGCATTCCATTCTGATTTTACGAACTTCACCGGATGGCAGTCTAACCTGACAGTAGTCACCTTCTTTTGCCATCAACTGAGCACCGTTTCCAGCAGAACGAACTAATTGAGCTCCTTTTCCAGCTTTTAATTCGATGCAGTGGATAACTGTACCAACTGGAATGTTCTTAAGTGGTAATGCGTTACCAACCTTAATGTCTGCTTCAGGACCGGAGAAAATCATATCACCAACGTTTAATTTGTTTGGTGCAATGATATATCTCTTTTCACCATCTGCATATACAACTAATGCAATGTTTGCACTTCTGTTTGGATCATATTCGATTGTAGCAACTTTACCAGGAATTTCGTCCTTATTTCTCTTAAAGTCGATGATTCTGTATTTTGCTCTTGTACCGCCACCTCTATGTCTTACGGT
>JAYFPL010000010.1:0-2795 GCA_034927775.1 Anaerovorax sp.
TTGATTTAGATGCATTTGGAAGTTTTGTTTGGTTACAAATAGATGGGCAAAGGACTATTTTTGATATTTCACAAATTGTAGAAATGGAATTTGGAGAAAAAATTTCACCGTTATTGGAACGGTTAGTAAAGTTTTTTGAAATTCTAAAAGAGCACAAATTTGTTATTTTAAAGGAGAATTTGCATGCTTAAATATTTACCTTATGTTTTGCTCACTGCATTAGCTACTATGTTTATTTATGGCTGGGGTTTAATAAAAATGCAACGCCAGACGCAAGACTTAATAACTATGTTATATTCTAAATGCGAGCGAAAGGTAAGAAAAAAGCTTAAAAAGAAAGGCAAAATGACTCTTAAAGAAATTGAAGATTTAGTAAGAGGAACACAAGTAAGTTTCTTTTATAGTAAACAAAGATTGGGAGTTACTGATGCGAAAACATTTACAAAATCAATGCTTTCTCATATGAAAACGAATCATTTAATTGTAGAAGAGTATGAGAAGGGAAAGCGCAGTTATTGCTTGGCCAAGAAAACAAAATAGATTTTAATAATTTAAAAATCATATTTTTAAAAATTATAAATTAGGCAAGGGAAATTTGTTTTCCTTGCCTTTCTGTTTTATTTTCTTGAAAATATCGTATTCTTATAATTCTGCTTCAAAGATGATGATATCTTCTCCGATTTTCCTTATGGAACTCCATGGAAGCTGTATGTAATCTCGACTACCCATGAAACTAAGACGTTCTGAAGCTTCTGGCACCATAAGTCCTTTTATTTTTCCTTGCTTTGGGTCAAAAAGCAACTCTGCATCAGCAAGCTGACCATGACGACTTCCGTTATAAAGATTTACAATTTCTTTATCGCCTAATTCACTTAAACGCAATAAAAACAACTCCTTTATGAAAATAGTGATACCGTTATATAAAAAAGTATATTTTGGTTACACTATTTTTATGACCAATGACCGAAAGGAGAAAAAATAGATGTTTGAAACCAAAAATGATTTAGAAAGAGAAGAAGAAGAAAAGGAAGAAAAAGAAGATAAGGAAAAAATTGATGAAAAATCTGAGGTTAAACATTCCATTGATGACTTTGGAGTCATCAATAATGCATTTAATTTTCCAAGCAATATTCAGTATTTAACAATTATAGGAAGTGTAGAAGGACATACTGTGCTTCCGCCGCAAAACAAAACAACAAAATATGAAAATATCATTCCTCAATTGGTGGCAGTTGAGGAAAATAAAAACATCAAAGGTCTTTTAACTATACTAAATACAGTTGGTGGAGATGTAGAAGCGGGTCTTGCAATTGCAGAATTGATTTCAACCTTATCGAAGCCTACAGTATCGTTGGTTTTGGGGGGAGGACACAGCATTGGCATTCCACTTGCAACAGCCAGTGATTATTCCTTTGTGGCAGAAAGTGCGACTATGACCTTACATCCAATTCGCATGGCTGGTTTAATAATAGGAGCAGAACAAACTTATGAATATTTCAGAAAAATGCAGGAACGCATTATTGATTTTATTGTTCGAACCTCTCATTCTGAACGACAAACTGTAACTAGACTTATGAATGCAACAGATGATATGCCTAACGATGTAGGAACTATTCTTTATGGAAAAGATGCGGTTGAGATTGGGTTGATGGATGAAGTTGGCGGCTTGAACATGGCGCTAGCTAAGTTAAAGTCTATGATTGATGAGAAGGAAAAAAATCAACAAAAATAATATAAGAAAATTGAGAACAACGGTGTACGTATTTGCGTATGCCGTTGTTTTGTTATGCTTTTCATTTTTAAATAGTAATCGTTGTGATCTTCAAATATCTTTTTGTCGAAATAAGTCGTTAAATTTAAATTGTAAATATATGTAAACTAGTATAATATTAATATATGGAAATATTATACAATAAAAGGACTTAATGGAATGAAAAAAATAAGCTTAGCAATTATGGACAATGATAAAGCATATGGACATGCATTGTCGAAGGCATTTGCGCTAACCAATGATGAGTTTGAGGTACATTTATCGCCTCCCATATCTAATCTGCATCAATTCGATTTAATTTTAATGGATGAAAGAGCGATATCTTCATTGCCGGATTCGGTTCTAAAAAAAACAGTTATTTTGACAGATATTAAATGCAGTATTTCATGGGATACCCCCCCAAAGGAAAAATTTATGTTATATAAATACGATTGCATAACAAGTTTGACTGCTGCTTTGCGTCTTTATTATGCAACAATGTATGGGTGTGTCAATCCATTTTTAGCCTTTGAAAAGCAACCGTTTGTAGTAGGTGTTTTTAGCGGATGCGGAGGAATTGGAATTACTTCGGTATCGATTACACTTGCACGAGAGCTGGCAGATAGGAAGCAAAAAAAAGTATTATTTCTATCGTTGGAAGAAATAGAATCCAGTTCTATGTATTTTCGCTTTCCGAAAGAGCATCCATTCATGGGTGATTATTTATATTATTTATTTTCTAATGATCAAAAAAGGAATGCTGCAACCTTTTATAGTATCTTTCAATATCAAGATTCTTATGGTATTGAGCTTTTTTATCCATCCTTCGGTGAAAATGAATTGTGCACTTTATCAATTGATGAAATAAGAATTTTTATTGAAAGTATTTCTATGATTGGAAATTATGATTACATTATTTTAGATATTGGCAATCATTTTTCAAATGAAGTGGCTTATTGGATTGAGCATTGCAATCTTTGCGTCCTTTTGGGAAATGCTACTCTTTTATCTACGGAAAAGAACAAAAAAAGACTTGAACGCTTAC
>JAYFPL010000137.1:0-31690 GCA_034927775.1 Anaerovorax sp.
CAAAATCCTTTACAACTTTAAAATTGACATCGGCTTCTAGCAGTGCCAATTTTACTTCTCTCATTGCTTCGTTAATGTCTGTTTCCGTCAAAACGCCCTTACCCTTGAGCTTTTTAAATACGCCTTGTAATTTTTCCGAAAGACCTTCAAATGCCATTGTATCACTCCTGTATCCTGTGTCTTTGCCCCTGTCCCTTGCCTGCTTATTATTAATCGTTTAACTTATCGATTGTGCTGCGAATCTGTGTTAGACTACATACCAGCTTGGTATTTGTACTATTTTCAAAAATCAATGCCTCGAGTCCTTGATCAATTTGCTGTAAGGCACTTTGTGTATCAAGAAATTTTTGAACCAATCCTAATTTTTTTTCAAACTCATAAAGAGCCTTTTCGGCTTTTTTTACAACATCATAAACACCTTGTCGGCTTATATTGTATTCTGCCCCAATCTCTGATAAAGAATAATTGTCTTCATGATAAAGCTCAAAATAGGTTCTTTGTTTTTCAGAAAGCAATTGTCCGTAAAAATCATATAACATACTGACCTCTATGATCTTCTCAAACATATTCCACCCTCCTTCGATACAACATGTTAAAGAATAGCATAAAAAAAAAAGGATGTCAAGTAATAAACTTAACACCCTTTTCGTATTTCATTCATTTATTTTTTCATTTTTAAATCATATTAATGGATTGATATATTTTCTATATTATTATTACTTTATATTATATCCTTTATGATTTTAAAATGATTCAATTTGCTGTCGGCAGGTCCATGAAAATGACCTTTACTGATGCGATACTCTTCTATAAAATTCCATACCTCTTGGCTCATTCGTTCACCCGGATAGACGACCGGAATCCCCGGCGGATAAGGTGCAATCAGCTCTCCTGCGATTCTTCCGACTGCATCCTTCCATTCGATGTCTTCCTTTTCCGAGAAATAAGCCTTTCTGGGAGAAAGCACCGATTCCGGTCTTTCTGGAAATTTACCATGCTGCATAATAGGCATTCCGTCTTTATATCGTTTGGAAATGGCAATCAAAGCGTTTAAAAGCTGATCCATATCTTCTTTTGTATTTGCAAAGGTAGTAATAGCTAATATGTTTTTATCATCTGCAAGTTCGACATCACAATTGTATTCTTCAAAAAGCAAATCTTTTAATTGATATCCACTTAATCCTAACTTAGAGGCACTGATGGTCAAACGAGTTACATCCAAATCGAAAATTCCAGCGGTTCCAACAATCTCCCGACCAACGCACGTAATTCCAACAAGAGACTTTAAGGCTTTTCTTACATATTCTGAAAGCTCAATCGCTTTTGAAATTAAAATTTCACCCTGATTTGCTAAATCGTGTCTTGCTGCATCTAAAGAAGTCATTAGTAAATACGAAGGACTTGTGCTTTGTACCAAATGTAGATTTGCATCCACACGTTTTTGATCAACCAGATTGGATTTTACATGAAGCATTGAGCTTTGGGTCAAAGAACCTGTAACCTTATGAATGCTCTGCGCACACATATCCGCACCTTGCTCCAAGGCTCCCTTTGGAAGCAAATCGGAAAAATAACAATGTGCCCCATGTGCTTCATCTACCAAAAGAACAGCATTATGCTTATGACAAATATTTGCAATGGCTTTCAAATCACTGCATACACCATGATAGGTTGGACTAACGACAAACACTCCCTTGCAATCCGGATGGTTCCCAAACATCGTCTCCACGCTTTCGGGTGTAATTCCTCCTGAAAGTCCGGTTTCATGAGAAATCTCAGGCATCAGATAAATTGGCTCTGCACCACTTAGGATCAATCCCATAAGAACTGATTTGTGTGCATTTCTTGGTATTGCAATTTTCTCTCCTTCAAATGCAGTTGATAGAATCATTGCCTGATTTCCGCAAGTGGTTCCATTGACTAAAAAATGTGTATCATCGGCTCCAAATACTTCTCTCGCTAATTCCTCAGCTTCCCAAATGGCACCTTCGGCGTTGTGTAAATCATCCATATAAGGTGTCTCCGTCAAGTCAAAGGAAAAGACAGCATCCCCTACAATTTCTCTAAAACGAAGATTGATTCCTTTTTCATATCGATGACCCGGAATGCAGAAATAAGCGGGCTTTTTCTCATTGTACTTAACAATTGCATCTAATAAAGGAATGTCCTTTTGATTCAACGTTTTTCTTTCTGTCATGCACGAACTCCTATTTTAAGTAATCACATAAATAGCTAACCGGAGAATCCTTACGATCTTTCACTAATCCTAAGATTTCCGTTACATCACTCTGGCTTTTAAGCTTAACGATTGAGGAAAGCATATTGGATACGCCTGAATCTGCCATCAAGCTTCCAAACAGCGAATTGTCTTCATAAATAACATCTACCTGTTCGCAGTTATATAAATCATACGTTTCACACATATCATCCAATGCCTCTTCATACGTACCGATTTTATCTACTAACTTTAGCTTCAATGCTTGTTTTGCAGTATAAATTCTGCCGTCCGCAAGCTTCTTTGTATCTGCCATTGGTATATCACGTTCTGTGGATACGATACTCGTAAACTGTTCGTAAGCTTCATCGACTAAGGATTGGAAAATAGCACGCTGTTCCTCTGTCATAGGTTCTACCGGACTTCCCATTGCCTTATTGGCACCCGAAGTGATGGTATTTGTCTTTATGCCATACTTTTTTAAGACGTCAGAAACATCAAAAAGTGTTCCCATCGTTACACCGATAGAACCGGTCCAAGTGTTTCGATTTGCAAATATCTTATCTGCAGGTGCCGAAATATAATAACCACCTGAGGCTGCCATGTTACCCATAGCGGCATAAACCGGATTTCCTGTTTCTTTTTGATAATCCTTAATCTTCAAATACAATTCATCACTTTCATAAACACCACCGCCCGGAGAGTTTACAAATACAATCAATCCCTTGTTGTTTTCATCTGTCATCAGATAATCCAACTGCTCCAACGTCCAATTATGCTGATAACCCATAGCGACGCCAAAAGAATCCACATTCGAAGAAGCAATGGTTCCCTCAACATAAATCGTAGCAATATATGGTTCATCCACAGCGTAAGAATAGCTTGAATCATCACCTAAAAAAAATGCACCCACTACAATCAAAATAAAAAGCGCTAAAATGCCAAGAAAAATCCATAAGCCAATTCTTTTTTTCTTCTTAGGTTTTTCTTGCAGCACCATAGTACGCTGCATATTCATCTCTTCATTTCCCATATTCGTTTCCATAGTATTCTCCTTTTTTTGATGTTATGTTCTTATTTTCTACTTTTTTTATATTTTTGTCAAATTAATAAAAAGTGAACAAATGCATTATATATCATATGAAAACGTTTCCTACAAAATAAAATAATTATTATTAATATCTATAATAATATCGATATACTTGGATATTAATCTAAAGAGATGCAACAAAAATAAAACGACAATATTTTGCCGTTTTACATATTTTTTATTTTATTTATCTTCGTTGATTATATAACTAATAATATATTCTAAATTATCACTTCCTGTGAAGTTTAGATTTTTTTCCTCCCATTTTCCTTGATGACCGAGTTCTTTAATTGTTAAATCAAAATGACACATTGCAATTCCGATATCCAATCTTTGAATGTCATAATCCAAAAAGCTCGCATAACCTTTATTTCGGCATAGGAAAAAATGAAAAACGTTGTCGTCCTTTACAATTCTCCATGGCTGTTTATTGGAACCGGAAGGTGCAATACGAACCATTATAAAGGCTTCCTTATAACGTCCTGCATCCTCGGGGTTTAAAGGATGTTCCAAATCCCTATTTAAGAATAGCTCACGAAAATCTTTTCTGTTTTTTGATCCTGCACTGACAACCAACAAGGTATCAATTAAGCTTCTATTTTCCTTTGCATATCCAACCGGAGTTATAATTGGAATAAATTCATTTTCTGATAAAGATAGGGCTTTGTCAAAATCACTGCGCTTAAAGGTACCTCCAAGCCAACACGTTCCCAAACCAAGCGAAGTTGCATAAAGAATGATTTTTTCAAATGCATAACCTAAATTTTCTTCATAGCGATTTTCTCTCTCAACAATCGCGCATATATAAGTCTTAGCCCCTTTAATCACTCCGTAAGTACCTAGCTTTACATTAGAATCCATATCACACTTATCTACAAGTTCAAATCTTATTTTCTTTCCAAACGGACCAGATACCTCTTTTATATAGCTTCTGAGCTTTTCTTTTATTTCTTCTGAAATAAGAATTTCTTTATATGTCCGCATGGACTTTCTAATTTTCATGGTTTCTGTTGGGTTCATAATCTGCCTCCTTTTACTCTTTCTCTTGCCCTTTTGCATTAAATATAATAAGGCTGACAATAATCATGGTTCCTCCGATCAAAACCCCATAGTTTGGAATCTCTTTTAAAAAAATAAATCCCATGACAGTTGAAAGTAACGGTACTGCAAAGATATAGTTCGTAACATCACTTGTTTTATCAGCCATTGCCATTGCCTTATTCCAAAATAAATATGCCATTGCACTCGCCAGGATTGCAAGATACACCACTACCAAAATTTGCTTTGCTCCTGCCGTCATTAGTTGCTGCACTCCCTGTGGTGAAAAGACTGCAAGAAGAACAGCCCCGCAGGTCATGCTGTATGTAACAATCTGCAGTGAAGAATATCCCTTTAAAACAAATCTTCGAATTAAAAGATTATATGAGCAAAAAATAATTGCAGCGAAAAGTATCCAAATCAGTCCTACATTAATAGAAAAGATCCCATCCCAAAGCATAAGAATGACAACACCGATAAATGCCATAGAAATTGTGACCCAACCAATCTTGGAAATTTTCTCTCTGTACAATTTCGATGCAGCAACTGCTGTTAAAATTGGGGTAGTTGCAATAAGGATACTCGATGTTGCAGAAGTTAATGTCTGCATCCCTATATTAAAAGCAATCATATACAATGTAAAACCCAGTCCCCCTGATAAAAAGAACCAAGGAATGTCCTTTTTGGGTGGAAACTTTATATGGTGAACTCTGCAAAGAATGCATAAAAAAATTGCTGCTATTGTGCATCGAATAAAACCTAACGCATTAGGCGTATAATGTTCCATGGCAATCTTTGTTAATGGAAATGCGGAAGCCCAAAGGAATATAGTAATCAACGCAAATATATTTTGTTTCCCTTTTTTCGTCATAAATCTTATTTTGTTCCTTTCTATATCTTATACTTCTTTAACGTTCATCATGCTATATTCATTTATCTGCTTTCCCTTCTATTTTTTCAATAAAAGTTTAAATATAATTTTATCTATACATCTTATTAAAACATTATCTTATTTTTACTGATAAATCCATGATATATTTATAAACCCCTTATCAATATCAAAGAAAGGCAAACTAGCACATTCACTATAAATTTCTCCAGTATACTTATTAAAGAAAATATTAAACCCTGGAAAAGCAGCGAGCCTATAAATATAGTAACGTCCGCATGTCTGGTTTGTATAAACAATGTCGTTCGCATCATAATCCTTTTGATAAGAGGTGAATACAGGAATATTTTTATTCATTTCAAGTAAAAGTTTGTACTCTTCTACAGAAGCTTCTTTTACTTTTGCAAGCCCCTCATCAATTGAATAAACGCTAATATTTTTATCCGGCTTTTCGATTGTAATAACACAAATATTTCTTTCAGCTTTTCCTGTGCCATCACTAGCCTCCAAAGCACTATCTGCATTAAGATTAGAAACATATCCCACATCAGCTGACAAAGCTTCAGCAATAAAACGTACTGGTACATACGTCTTTCCATCCGATATAAAAGGCGGTGCATCAAGCGTTTTAACCACATCATTTATATCTGCTTTAGTGCTGTTTATGGTGAGGTGAATTTTAATATCTACCCCGGTTATCGCAATCGTTTTATTCTTTTCATTCCAGTCAACTTGAGCATCAAGTAATTCGGAAACGGTACGTAGTGGCACTAATGTACGTCCATTTACAACTTTAATATCTGGATACGGCACAAATCCCCCATTTACCATAAGAAATTGAATTTGATCACTTTCTGAAATCAATTCAGCTTCGTTATTATGATACACAACATGATAATTGCCATCTTTTGAAAAGCTAGGTTCATAGATTGCTACTACCATATCGTTTTTAGACCAAATATTTTTCCCCAATTCAAAATAATTACCGTTAAGACAAAGAAGCAATCTTTCATTATTTATAGCAACCAACACTGGTTGAATACTGATACTATTTTCATCTTCGGGTACGGGCTGTATCAATTGTACCTGATCAGTATCTTTTATCTTTGTTTTATTTTCTGAAATCCTATATTTCGTTGTAAACTCTTTTCCAGTAAGATTATCTATGAGATTATATTGACGAGTCCATATGTCTACAGCATACATTTCATATTCCTGAGCAAAATCCTCAGTGGAAAAGATATTAGGAAAAATTGAAACAACTTTTCCTAATAATATCTCGCCACCAGAATACGATGTCACATCTTTCGTTAACGGTTGATACCCTAAAAAAGTTTGAATTTTCCAATCTCCATATAAAAACTGTTCCATTTCACTGCTGATTTTCTTTGTGTCAACGTTAACATCCGATACCGCTGTATTAGCAAACGCCAATTCCGTCATTGATAATGCAACCACCATAAGCATACATAAAATAATTATCCCTTTTTTCATTTTTTTCTTCTCCAAGCTCAATCTTTATATTATAAAATATATATCAAATATTTTCATCTATAGTTCTTTTGCGGTTATCTAATTTCACGATAAATGTCTAGGATTTCAGCTTCCGTATGATCCTCAATGAATGTAATGACACCATCAATCATGCTATCTGCAAATTTGGTCGTGTTAGTAACACAGGCAATTCCCAAAACAATAGTTTGGTGTATATCCTGTGCATCTATCTCCGATATGGATATATTAAATTTATTTTGCACTTTGGAAATGATGCTCTTAACCACCATGCACTTTTCTTTCAAAGAGTGTACCCAAGGCGCATAAATTTTAATGGATGCAACGCCAATAATCATTCAGCAGTCTCCTTTATAGCATATTGAAATTAAGTTAATTTTAGGATGTACCATTTGTCAAATAATATAATTGGTCAATTTAAACAAAATGGGAAGTTGAATTTGCTACGGGATATGCTCATTTTGTCTGGTTGTATTTGAATTTGTGGTATGCGTTTACAGCAACTGAAATAATCAAATATATGATAACTCCGTTGAGCAATAATCCTAACGGATTGAGATGCATTGACATGAGAGGATTTGCGCCAATTTCCGTATCATAAACTGAGATAAATGTTATAGGACAACCAATCTTATATTGAAAGTTATCCACCACTTTAAAAGGTAAAAGATAGGATAAAATAATCTCTATCCAAAATGCTGAGTTTAATATTTTCCAGTTAATCTTTTTCACTACAATTCTCCTTCGCAAAATATAAATAATCCACGACTCATTCATGTACACTAATAAATATAATGGGAAGCTCAAAATCCTTGCCAACCTGTCAAGTATGCTCATTTTACTTCGCATTCTTACGATAATGTGTTTCTGCACCTTTGGGCAAGAATGTTTACTAAGTTATAGAGCCTTACTCAAATAAATCATATCCACTAATTGAATACCGTTATCAAACATTGGATGGTCATAATTGTCTATGAAAAAGTCCTTAACCCTCTGGATATGTCTCAATTGCACACTAAACTTGTTATTTTTTAAAGCCACTTGTACAATTGGAGCTATTAAATTTTTTTCTATATATGTTCCAAAATAAGTACTTATGAAATCACCATCTTGTAGTTGACTTCGGTGAAGAACATGAGGGTACCTCCTATTCATTAGCGTTTTTTATAGCAACTTTTCCAAATTCCCACTTTTTAATGTCTTTATCTAATGATGAGTTAATCAAAACCATTTTTTCTTCCGCATGCAGCTCTATGCACAAGTTGAAGACTTCTTCTTCTGTTAAAGTAATATCGTTTTCTGCAAGATATTTTTTGTAGTCGGATGCCGTCCGGCTTTGAGTGCTTCTTCTTAATTTTATGGAACCTATCAATAGTTGCCTCTTAATGGCTTCATTCTTTTCATTTTGTTTATATTGCTCTAGTTGTTCATGCAAGAGTAAAACCTGCTTTTCCGTTGCTTTAGCCGATTTATTATTGGAAGCCCAAATTGCAATAGTTGCAATAACATATATGGCAGTAATAGCAATCATTATCCAATCTGTCATTTACTCCACCTCCAAATAATTCACTTGCAATCTATCCTTTTTTTTAAATTCTTTAAGTTCTATGTATAAATTTTCATTTTCCACTATTATCACCTTTCCTCAATTAACTTTGTATAATTGCTATAATTAGAATTTAAAATCTTCATAAAATTATCGGCAAGTGAAAGAGCGCTACCTTATTAACAACCTGTTTGCCCCAGTTACTGCTCTAATTAATCTTAATCATAGCCCCATTTATTTTAAGCACACCACTTGTGCTGATATTTGTTTCTGCATCACCTTTAAGCTCACTTTTTATCCCATTAAGACTTAATTGACTTTCACTTTTCAGATGAATGGATTCACCTTTCATGCAAATCTTACCTCCTTCAATGTCAATACCGCCATCCGGTTTCATCTGATAAGAAGATTTCCCTGTTTTTAATACAATGCCGTTGTTCGCTTCAATTAAAATTTTACCTTCATTTCTATCTAATGTAATGAAAGCTCCGTTTACATCAATAAGTATGTTCCCGCCCTTCTCCTGCATAGTAAAGGACAATTTATCATTGGTAGATAGAGTTATTTTCTCCTCACCTTGCTCCTCATTAAATTCAACGGTGGTACCGCCTTTTGTGAAAAAGCGTTTTATTGTATTTTCGTTATCATTAACATCTTCACTCATAAAACTTTCCTCCATTATTTTTACTTAAGTATAACGGTAAATTGATTAGGATTAACTATAGATATCACACCGCCGTAGGCACACATTAATTTTGATTCACAAGTTAAAGCAGGCATGTTACCAAAAAATAAATTCAGCTTCCCAGGGGACCATGGTGCAAGCGTAAGTGGAATACAAGGCATTGGAGTTATTACGCCTTGTGCTGCGGCAGTAGCCGCTGCAACGTTAGGATTCCCTAAACTACTGCACATGCCAAACGGCAAAATATTTACCATAGGTGCATGATCCGTAATCGCTGCCATCGGCTGCCCTTCACAGAATATACGATTTTGCGGAATAACCATGAGTGAACCGATACTACAGCCAAAACTACAAATTAACTGCGCCCCACATATGACTGCATTACACATATCCATTACCTAGCCTTCTATTTTCCAGCACTCCCCTTAGCACCTCTTCAAATGCTTGATCCTGCTCTTTCGTTCGTTTCGGCATCCCTTTATATCTTCCTCCGGCCATACGAATTTTCTTCGATGTATGACGTTGCATCAATAGTGCATCAATATTATCTTTGCTGTATACCATCCCATTTTGACTGATTGGCATGACATTTCGCGCAAGGCACATGGCAGCCAAACCATAATCTTGTGTGATTACCACATCACCTTTTTGAACCAAATTTACCAAAGCAAAATCAACACTATCTGCACCTTTTGATACCGTTATTGTCTGGACTCCATCCTTTTCAAAATAATGAGATGTATCACATAAAATAATACACTCCACTTGATATTTCTTTGCCAAGTGAACAGCTATGTCGACAACCGGACAGCCATCCGCATCAATCAAAATCCGCATAATATCCCCTCTTACTTATATTCCACTTCATTTATTTCGAAGTAATTTTTTAACTTATCCAACTTTATCAAATAATCCTCTTCCGATAAATACCCATTTTCCTTTAGTTCATCTAAAAAACCAAGGTAATACTGATATTGCATCCTTTCACTTTCCTTTTCCTGCTTTTCTTTTAAAAATTCTATAATGTCTTCCGACTCAGCATCACTTATGATATGCATGTCTCGCAAACATAATGCCTTAACTTCATGCGTGCTTTTACTCTCTTTCTTCTCTGCAGGCAGCAATGGACGAATCGCTAAGCTTACCGCAAAATAAATAATCAGAAAAAATATCAGTAACTCTAAAAATTCCATTTAAATTTTATCCTCTCTCTTTAATATGTATCATCATATTAACTAGATTTAGTATAATGCTAGCGATTATAATTAAGGTAATTATTTCTATACCAAAGATCGTTTTAAATAACAAACCCTTAATTATACAAACCACAAAAAAAATACTTACTAGTATAAATAATACTGATACTAATATTTTTAAGGTTCTCATTTTATATGTCCCCTCCAACCCAGTACTTACACAATTTTCCATAAACATATTTACCTAATTATATCCCTTTTTCAATAAATTGTACATATAATTTTGACAATTAAAAAAAGCATTCAACCTTTCAATTGTATGCTTTCGTTTTACTAATTTTTAATTTTAAATTGTAATTAAAACCAAACTGATTGAAGCAATTGAATTCCTTTTTTAATCTCTTCCTCAGTCAAACTGCTATATCCGATTAGTACCATATTATTCTTGTAATTTTCTTGATTCTCCCAATAAACGTACACCGGGTATACGCGAACGCCAACCTCTTCTGCTCTGTTGATTAACTCCTTTTCATTCATGCCATTGTTCACTTCAAGTAAAATATGCAGTCCTGCATTGTTTCCATGAATGACCACCTTATCCTTCATACATTGATGAATTTCAGCTAATAATACATCGTGCTTCTTTTTGTTTGCCGTACATATTTTTCTTAAGTGTCTGCTCCAGCTTCCATCCTGCATAAAAAGTTGCATTGCTTTCTGTTCAATCCAAGATACCGTACAGTTATATCTTGAAAATTTTTGTTTGTATCTTTTTAGTAAAGAATACGGTAATACAATAAAACTCATTCTTAAGCTAGGAGTAAATGACTTAGAAAAAGTATTGATATAGATAACTCGCCCCTTATAATCTAAAGATTGTAAAGAAGGAATCGGCCTACTGTTATATCTTAGTTCACTGTCATAATCGTCTTCAATGAGAAAAGCATTCTTTTCTTCTGCCCATTTAATTAAATTAAGTCTTTTATTGATTCCCATAACCTTTCCTGTCGGAAATTGATGGGAAGGAGTTGTATACACCAACTTTGCATCGGAAGCATTTAAAATAGGGATACTGATACCATCTTCCTCAATCGGAATCGGTATTGTCTTCATTTGATGATTTTTAAACGCTTTTCTTGCACTGTCATAACAAGGTTCCTCTAAGGCAACTTCTCTATAATCATCCATGAAAAGCTGGCATATAAGACTTATTGATGACAGGGTACCGGAAGTTAGTATGATTTGTTCCGGTTTGCATCTGACACCTCTAGAGAAATATAAATATTTCATAATTTCCTTTCGAAGTCCGCTCTCACCACACCTGTCATTATAGGAACTTAAGCAATCAATTTCATATGAATTTAGTATTTCATTTATCGCTTTTTTCCAAGTACGAACCGGAAAATCTTTAATATTCAACTCCTCATACTGAAAGTTATATTTAATGTTCTGCTTAATATCCTGTGCATGGGAATCTTGTAATGTATCTGTGACACCGGTATTTTTTTGAATCTGGTCATCGAGTAAATTATTATAAAGGTATACATCAAACGGGGATACAACATAACCACTGCATGCTTTTCCCGTGAGATAACCTTCTGTACAAAGCTGCTGATAAGCGGCTTCCACCGTATTTCTACTGATGCCCATTGAATTTGCTAAGCTCCTGGTAGAAGGCAATCTATTTCCCTCTACCAGTTGTCCTGTTACAATTTGAGACTTGTAATACTTATAAATTTGCAGGTATTTTGGTTCATTTTCATTCTTATCTAATACAATCACACCATCACTCCCTAATACCGCTTATACTCTCCTCTTTCTCTTCTTTTTTCTGCCACCTTACTGATATAGGTCCCTTCAATAATCCTTTGATACCCTTTCTTTTTAATAAGAGCCTTAATATAATCTACATGAGGACAACGGTCATGATGATAATTATCCGTTACCATACAAGAAGATAAATGCACTGCAACATCGTTTTTCGTAGCATCTGTTTCCTTTTTTAACTTGTTTGAAAAATGTTCTAGCTTCGATGCAAGACTTGTACCGCAGCATCCTCCGCAGGTTAAAGAAAGATATCTTACATCATCATCATAATCTTTAAATACATCATCTCGATTATAGAACCCATTTGTACATGCAAAACCACTACATCGTTGTCTTGCAATATCACATTGAATAATCATAACATATTTAGTATCCATTTTAGTATCCATAAAACCCTCTCCTCCTAACGATTACTTTTCTATAAATGATAATCCTCATTATAAAGAGCAATTGTCATATTGGAAAGAGCCAGTTTTGTTCTTTTTATTGGTGCCAATTTATATATTTCTTCATTTTTGAAATGAAAGAGGCATTTCAAGACCACAATGATCCAGTAATGTTTCATCGGATAAAATGTCCTTTGTTTTTCCATCTGCTGCAATCCTGCCTTCTTTTATTACAATAACACGTTGACAGGTATCCAGTATCATATCTAAATCATGACTAGTAATGATTTTTGTGTGGTGCAACTCATTTAGTAATTGAATGATTCGTCGTCGTGCTTTTGGGTCAAGTGTCGACGTAGGTTCATCCATAATCAAAGCTTCCGGCTGCATGGATAGTACCGACGCAATGGCTGCTAAACGTTTTTCACCATCAGATAATTTAAAAGAAGCGCGTTCTTTTAAATGCGGTATTCCTACCATCTCCAAAGCATTACAAACCCTATTACAAACTTCCTTCTCATCCAGTTTATAATTACGCGGACCAAATGCCACATCTTCATATACCGTCGATAAAAACAATTGGTCATCCGAATTTTGAAAAACCATACCAAGGCTTTGTCGAATCTGTAATAAAGTACTTTTTGTTAACAATACACCATCAATCATAATTTCACCGCAAACCGGAAACAGCAATCCCATTAAAATCATCAATAAAGTTGACTTTCCGGCTCCGTTTGCACCGATAATCCCGACGGACTCACCATGACGAATATCGAACGAAAGATCTTTTATCGCTTCATGTCCATCCGCATATGAAAAACAGATATTTGTTGCCTTAATGTTAAACTCACTCATTTATTATTTAATCACCTCTATAAACAAATCTCCTATAAGAACAGGTAAATTATAAAGCCTTATAAGAATAAAAAAAACACTCCATCCAGTGAAATAGGCAAAATCACTTGTCTTAAGCTTTGCAATGTTTCCTGCTGGGTATTCTCCATGAAACCCCCTTAAGGACATCGCATCATAAACACGCTTTGCACGATCAAACGTCCTTAATAAGAGCTGACCGCAAAAACAACCCCAAATCGCAGGATGGATTCCCTTTTGCTGCGGTGCTCTTAAAGAATGAGCTCGCATCATTTTCGAAACCTCTTCCATCAATACGGATAAATATCGATAGGTCAATGTAAGCTGTAAAATAAAAATCTTAGGCACCTTTAGCATTCTTAAAGCGTGAGAAAGCGGTCCCATTCCTGTTGATGCAATGAGTAAAATACTTGCAGTTACAGTAAGTATACATTTCAAAACCAGAGAGAAAAAAGCAAACCAACCTCTTGCAATATGAATTCCACCAACTATTATAATCTGCGTATCAAAGAATAGACTCCATATCCCAATACCAATGATAAAAGGCATGACAAACAAAACTCTTTTTAGAATTGGAATAACCGGTAATTCTGAAATCGAAAAAAGCAAAACTGGATAAAAGATCAATGGCAGCATCGCGCTGATATCGTATTTTTCAAAAGATACAACTACGATTAAATACATGAAAGTAGTTAGCAACTTAATCAGTGGATGCAGTTTATGTATAACGGACTCTTTCTGTGCCAGGTCATCCAAAAGCCTTATGTTATATAATGAATTATTTATTTTAGACATAAAATTAAGTTCCAATCATTTTTTTTCAATTATATTTCATGAATTAGGTAAATTTTTTTATGTATTTAACTTACTTTTTAAGACCAATTCTTTTTTTCTTCTTAAAAATATGAATCGAAAACCCAATGGATATTATTAAGATTAATGTTAAAAATCCTCCTAAAATACCTGAAACGCTTGTCCCAATGCGCTCATTGGAGATTATTCCTTTTGACTTGGTATCCAATTCGTTTATTGATGAAAAACCATAATCAGGCATAATCACAATCTTATCCTGAATTCGTGAAAATACTTGATAAATTTCGCCCTCTGTTTCTAACTCTGTACTTCCGGAAGTTTTTTCCATAGACCATTCCAATCCATCTGGATTTTCAGAAGCAAACCAAGAAAGAGAACCGCCAACTAAAACAGCAGCTACAAGAATTACCATAAGTATCCTCTTTATAGAAAGCGAACCGATCGGATCTCCGCTTACCGTCTGCTCTAGAACTTCAGGTCTGGCCTTCCATACGAAAGTGGTAATGAGTGCTGTTACAAGCCCTTCCACCACACCAATGGCAAGATGAATTGGCTGCATCAGTAAAACAAACACACCAAAAGGCAATTCCGTCTTTCCTGAAAAAAGTGTCTCCAAAACAACACTGAATGCGCCGAGCTGAAGAGCAATCAAAGATGAAACCATAGCCCCCCAGAAAATTCTCTTTGAACTAAACCCTTTTTTTGTAACCCAAAGAAAAAGAGGGTACGCAAGAAAACAGGTATAAAACCCAAGATTCCAAACGTTACAGCCATATGCCAGTAATCCTCCATCTCCAAAGAACAAAGCTTGTATCAGTAAAATGGATGCCATTGATAAAAAACCTGCGTAAGGGCCCAGCATTATCGCAAGCAGCATTCCTCCTCCAAGATGTCCACTTGAACCAGTGGCAGGAATTGAAAAATTAATCATTTGTGCAGAAAAAACAAAAGCTCCCATTACTCCCATAAAAGGAACCTTTTTTTCATCCAAGTCCTTTTGTACTTTTTTAATAGAATAAGCAGCGACTCCCGTAGAAGCAGCCAGCATAGTTCCACCAACAATTGGTGAAATCAAGGCATCCGCCATGTGCATATCATCGACTCCTTTTCTTATATCTCTATTCCATTATATTGATTGAAAGGTGAAGTTGTAAATAGTGGAATTTTGAAAACTATTTTTTATCTGCGTATTATACAATGAAAAAGGCATCCAATCCTGAAGAATTGAATGCCTTTGATTATTTTTCTTTTTAATAAGCTGCAATTTATTTACTTATTTAGTTTCCATTCATTTACATTGGTGTGAAGTAGATGATGCGATTTTTCCGATAATGGTTTCTCCAGAAATTCTTCATACGTTTTTTGAATGGACGGATTTTCATGGGAGAAGCGTAAGTTTGCGGTACGGTCCAATCCATAAAGAATCTTTCCTCTTGATTCCGCCATTTCTACATTGTCATGAATTGGCTGCCCGCCGCCTCCGGCACAACCACCGGGACATGCCATAATTTCTACAAAATCGTATTTTACTTCATCATTCCGAATGGCTTCAATCAGCTTTCTGGTATTTCCCAAACCACTTGCCACAGCAACATGAATTGCAGTACCTTCTATTTCAAAGACAGCTTCTTTCCAACCATCCAGACCTCGAACCCGACGAAAACTTTCCGGGTCAGGATTCTTCTTTGTCAATAAGAAGTATGCGCTTCGAAGTGCAGCTTCCATTACACCCCCGGTTGCACCAAAGATAACTCCGGCTCCGGTAGACACACCAAACATATCATCAAATTCTTCTTCTTTTAAATCATCCGCTTTAATGTGATCCGCACGAATCATACGGTCAATTTCTCTTGTCGTCAATACCAAATCAACGTCCTGACCAAATCCTGCATCCGATAGATTTTCTACATCACATTCATATTTTTTTGCAACACATGGCATGATGGATACCGCAAATATTTTTTCTGGTGAAATTCCAAGTTTCTCTGCAATGTATGTTTTTGTAATAGCACCAAACATCTGTTGCGGTGATTTCGCAGAAGATAAATTTTCAACCATATCCGGATATTGTGACTTTACGAAACGAACCCATCCAGGACAGCATGATGTAAACATTGGCCATTTATATTTATCACGGTTTTGGAAACGTTCTAAAAACTCGCTTCCTTCCTCCATGATGGTTAAATCGGCCGTATAGGTCGTATCGTAGATATAATCAAATCCCATACAGCGTAATGCACTGACTAATCTTCCCAAAGTGGCTTCTTCTTTATATAGACCTATGCCTTCTCCCCAAGAAGTTCGAACAGCCGGAGCCACTTGTACAATCGTAATTTTATCCGGATCAGCCAAAGCATCAAACATCCTGCCTACATCATCTCTTTCTCTCAAAGCTCCTACCGGACAATGGGTGATACACTGCCCACAGAGGGAACAATTTGCATCTTGTATTCTTAAATTCTGCATTACCCCGACCGTCGTACGATACCCACTTCCGGATACATTCCAAACTTGCAAATCCTGCACCTTATCACAAACCTGTATGCATCGCATACATTTAATGCATTTGGAAGCATCCCGAATCAATGGGAAACTCTTATCCCAGCGATTTTTCTCTGCTATCATCTTATATGGAATTTCCACAATCCCCAAATCATTTGCAATTTTTTGCAGACTGCAATTGCCGCTTCTTACACAAGTTGCACACATACAATCATGATCGGACAAGATTAATTCTACATTTGCTTTTCTAGTTGCACGTACTTTTGGACTGTTTGTGAAAATTTCCATATCCTGCTCCACCTCATTGTTGCAGGCAGTGATTAATTTATCCATTCCTTTTTTTTCAACAATGCAAACACGGCAAGCTCCAATTTCATTGATGTCTTTTAAATAACATAAGTGAGGAATATGGATTCCAGCTTTTTCAGCCGCATCTAAAATGGTTGTTCCTTCCGGAACGGTTACATTTTTACCATCTATAATTAATTTTACCATTTTTTCACCCTTCCTCCCTTAAACACACCTAATCCATAATGATCACAGCGCAAGCAACGCAACGCTTCATATTGAGCCTCTTCTTCCGTCATTCCTTTTTCAATCTCACCAAAGTCACCGCCTCTTTCACCCGGCAATCGTTCCTTCATCTCAACACGTGCACAAGGCGGATGATCTCCATGATGAGGTGCTGGAATTTCCACATCACATTCAATAACATGATGGTATCCCAAATAACTATCAATGTTTGCAGCTGCAACCTTTCCGGCAGCTACGGCATTGATTACGGTAGAAGGACCGCTTACACAGTCACCACCTGCAAAAATACCAGGGATGCTTTCAATTCCACTCGATCTTGTCGCAACAATATTTCCACGATTAATTGGAATACCATATTGTTCGAAATGTTCGGTATCTGTGGCCTGACCAATCGCTGAAATGATAATCTGACATGGAATGCATTCTTCTTCTGCTTGTGCATCCATCGGCCTTGGACGTCCGGCTTTATCTGCTTCCCCAGCAATCTGCGGCTTAACAAATAAGCATTCCACATCACCATCTTTGGTACATTCAATACGAGCCGGTGCCTTTAAATCCAATAATTCGCATCCCTCTGCAATCGCGCCCTCTATCTCTTCCGGAAGTGCCGTCATATCCTGTCTTCTTCTTCGATACACAATACTTACTTTTTTAGCACCAAGACGTTTCGCCGTTCTTGCTACATCCATAGCAACATTTCCTCCGCCAATTACTACGACTTGCTTGTCATTGAAATCTGGCATAGTATCATCACCCATGCTTCTTAATATCTCTACGGCGGAAATCACACCTCTTGCATACTCACCTTCGATGCCAATTGTCTTATGTGTATGTGCTCCAATTGAAATGTAAACAGCATCATAATCATCCCGTAATTTTTGTATAGTGTCTCCACTTCCTATATCATAATCTGTTTTTACTTCAACACCAGCCGATAAAATCACATCGATATCTTCCTGCAATCGTTCTCTAGGCAAACGGTAGCTTGGAATTCCATAACGAAGCATACCGCCGAGATGCGTTCTTTTTTCAAATACGGTAACGTGATGTCCCATTAAAGACAGAAAATACGCTGCACTTAATCCGCTTGGACCACCACCAATGATCGCTACCTTTTTCCCTGTATCCGGCATTCGTTCCGGAATGGCTACCTTACCGCAATGATCTACAGCATACCGCTTCATACCACGAATGTTAATCGGTGCATCAATCAGATTTCGACGGCATCTTGCTTCACAAGGGTGCTCACAGATCAAAGCACAAACAGTTGGAAATGGATTATCTTTTCGAATCAAACGTACAGCATCATCACATTTCCCTTCCAAAACTAAAGAAATATAACCAGGAACATCCACTTCTGCCGGACAGAGTGCGACACATGGTACTGGCTGCTTTAAATTTTGGATGCTTGCAACGCATCTGTGATTTGTCACATGCTCAATGTAATCTTCTCGAAAACCTTGAAGTCCTCGAAGTACCATATTGGCAGCTTCGGTTCCAATCGCACAATCCGCAGAGTCTCGAATGGTTTTGGCAGTCTTCTCAATTAATTGAATAATATCCAAATCTACATCGTCACTGAGATCTAGAACATCATCCAGCAAATGCTGCAATTGCCCCAAGCCAACTCGGCAAGGTACGCATTTCCCACAAGTCTGGGCATGGCAAAGCTTTAAGAAAGAAGAAGCCATATCAACAGGACATAGTCCTGGCGGACTTGCAATAATTCTTCGTTCCAAATCTTTATATAAGCCTTCTACGACTGTTTGGGCACGATCCCGAGTCTTGATATCCAATCTACTCATTTTCCTCAAACCTCCCTAAATCTAATAAAAATAATTATGCCTGGTTTTTCTAATTCTGTGATACTTCGATTCTGATTCCGGATACTTTTACATTTTTAAATAATTGCAATTCATCGATTGTTATTTCTTTGACAATCATTTTATCATGTTTTCGTTCTATTTTCAAACTAAAAAGAATATTCAAAATTTGGTATAAGGGTATAAATATTTCCAAGTTAGTATGATATTCTCCTAATTTCCGGAATTATTATTGAAAAAATGGAATAAATTGTTGACTCTGTACTATTACATATAGTACAGTTATTATAAGTGAAAGGGGGTTGGTACTGTGTTTCAATTGGATTTAAAATCTAGAAAATCAATTTATGAACAAGTAATTGATAACATAAAAGAATTGATTCTTACCGAAGTGATGATGCCACATGAAAAACTTCCCTCTGTACGCGAATTATCCAAAACCTTAACGGTGAATCCAAACACAATTTTAAAAGCATACCGTGAATTAGAGCGAGAAGGATATTTGTATACCGTTGGGGGTTTAGGCTGCTTTGTTTCTGCAAAGGAAGACCGAAAAATCGATACGAGAAAATTAGAAGAGGTGAAACATCGAATTCAAAATGATATTATGGAATTACGATATCTAGGGTTTCAGCCGAATGAAATTTGTAATTTTCTAAAACAAATAATTGAAGAAGGAGCATTCTGCCATGATCAAAATCAGTGAACTTGACAAGTCATTTGACGGTGTTCCAGCATTGAGTGACTTAAATCTGCACATAAAAAATGGTTCTATCTATGGTCTGATCGGTGAAAACGGTTCTGGCAAAACCACTTTAATCAAACATTTAATTGGTGTTTTAAAACCAGACAGTGGCAGCATTACCATAAATGGAGATCCGATTGAAAATAACATTAAATTAAAAGAACGTATGGGATATATTCCTGATGATCTTTATTTCTTTTCTTCTTATAATTTAAAAGAATCTGCTAAATTTTATGCTTCTGTTTATTCAAATTGGAATATAGAACGTTACGAAAAAATGCTCTTACAATTTAAATTAGATGAAAAGAGAAAGCTCAGTAAATTTTCAAAAGGCATGCAAAAACAGGCAGCATTTATTCTAACAATGTCTACAATGCCAGACTATTTAATATTAGATGAGCCCATCGATGGACTTGATCCCATCATCCGAAAATTAGTATGGAAATATGTTGTTGAAGACGTCAGCGAACGCAAGATGACGGTTTTGGTTTCCTCCCATAACCTTAGGGAGATGGAAGGAATTTGTGATAGCATCGGTATATTAAGTAAGGGCAAAGTGAAATTGGAACGTGATGTGGATGAATTAAAATCTGATATTCATAAAATCCAGGTGGCTTTTAAAAAGAAAGTCGAAAATCCATACCAAGGACTTAACGTGCTATATAAAGAAAGCCGAGGCAGTGTAGATTTGTTAATCATACAAAATCGAAAGGATGTTGTAGAAAGTATCATTAATGAACAAAATCCAGTACTCTTTGATATTCTCCCACTGTCCTTAGAAGAAATTTTCATCTATGAATTAGGAGGCAAAGACCATGAAATACAAAGTATCTTGTTTTAGCCTATCACGGCCTTTAATACAAGAGAATCTTAGACGATATTGGCCAATTTCCGTGATCGGATTTCTAATTTACTTCCTTTCCGGTGTATTTCCAATTCTCCTAAGCTATCGAAATTTAACGGACATTTCCTACTACATAGAAACGGTTCTTCAAAATGAGCATCCGTTTTTCTTATTAGTACATTTTGCATTGCCGGTTATTACTGCTGTAGTTATTTTTCGTTATCTTCAAAATCCAAGCTCTGTTGCCGTGATGCATGCAATGCCATTCCGAAGAATTACACTTTATAACAGTCAAGTCTTATCCGGTTTACTTCTAATTTGTGTGCCGGTGATAATAAACGGATTGATCCTTCTTGCTATTAGCAAACCAGTGATACCTTATGATTATGATAGTGTGGCTCATGCAGATGTAGTAAACGTATTTTCAAGGATGTCCATAATCAATTGGATTCTGCATTCACTGTTAATTATAATATTTATTTATGTTATCTCAGTTTTTGCCGGCATAATTACAGGAAATTCACTCATGCATTTTTGCTCAGCAATTGCCTTTAATTTCTTAGCACCCGCATTATATGGTGTATTGCTAATATATTTTAAAGAATATTTATTTGGCTTTTATGTTAAAAGCGGAGAAACTTTGGCTTATAATTTATCTCCCTACCTTGCAATCTTAAATTCACATGAAAATTATAGCTCGACACAAATTATTGCTTACCTTATTGTGATTCTTTGTCTTTTTATTCTCTCTGCATTTTTGTACGAGAAAAGAAAGCTCGAAAAAGCGACAGATGTATTGGTTTACTCTTTCTTAGAACCGATTATTTGCTATTTGATTGCTTTCTTTACAATGACGATATTAGGTATTTATTTTAAATTTTTAGGAGATGGTTCTCCACTTTACAGTTATATCGGATATTTCTCTGGTGCTCTTTTGGGATTTTTAATCGGAAGAATGGTCGTTAAAAAAACAATACGAATTTTTAATTTCACTTCTTTTAAAAACTTTGGAGTATATATACTGATTGCGATTGCATTCTTTATTTCCCTTGAATTTGATGTTGTTTCATACGAAAAACGAATTCCTGTAGAAAATACCATTCAGCAAGTTTCTATGGATTATGCATTAGAGGATTATTCCTATAATTCTAATCGATTTAAAGATCATGAAGAACTTGTAACACAATACAAGGATCCAGAGAACATTAAGAGTATTATCAACTTTCATAAGCAAATTGTTGCAGACAAAGATAAAATTCAAGAAAACAAGGAAAACTATCGTTATCGTACTTCTTCAATCGTATTTACATACACTACGAATTCCGGTCGAACAATAAACCGTTTTTACGAGGTTCCCTATTGGCTCATTGCAGAGAATGAAAGCTTGAAGACTCTTTATGAATCAAATGAATTCCGATCGAATTTACAATTAACGAAAGTAAACGGAAATGATTTGCAAGAAGCAACAATTTACAGCAGAGTTACTAATACAATTGATACCAGTGTTACAAACGATGACCTTAAAGGTTTAATCTCTGCAATCAATTCCGATGTCAATGCCCTAACCTACAAGCAGCTTTGTTCGTTTACAATGCCGCTATGCAGCATTGAAATTGAATATAAGGATCGCTCAAATCCTAGAAATATAACAATGAGTGAGACAAAAAATACAACAACCGCTGCAAAAATAGATTATGAGACGAATATAAAGGAATATGCGATTCGTCCTTATTACACACATACCATTAATTGGTTAAACAAGCACGGATATGATATTTATACGGATTATATGAAAAAGGAGCCACTGTATGCCGTCGGCATCCTTATCAGTGATGAAGAAACAAATGAAAAAACGTATCAAACAAAACAATCCTATGTTGATCCATTTCTTGATTCGTACTATAATCTAGGGCTAGAACCTCCGCAACAACAAGAAAATTTAATTGTGATTACGGACTTGAAAAAGATTCGTGAACTCTATGAATTAGGAAGTAACATTCAAGTGGACAATAACAAATATTACAGCATCCAAGTTGTATATAAGGGGAACAATGGGGATGCACTGCCTACAGAGTTTTATCTGGAAACTACAAACGTACCGGATTATATCTCAAATTTCTTTCAATAAATTTATAACAAAATGGGGTTTTATATAAGAGAAGGGCTTTGCATTTAGTTGTGAAGCTCTTTTCTATTTAGTAATGATATAAAAAATATTGTGAGATACTATAAAAAATTGCATAATGGTATTTATGGATAACAATAAAAAAATGCACAGCAATATTTGTGCATAATAATAAATGGAGATTTTTATGGTTTATGATTTAATTATTATTGGCGGAGGTGCAGCAGGATTATTTTCCGGTGCTTCCCTTCCTAAAAAAGTGAATGGCTTAATATTAGAAAAATCCAATTCACTCGGAAAGAAGCTTCTTATGTCTGGCAGTGGGCAATGCAATCTCACCCATAGTGGGAGCATCAAAGATTTTTTATCTCACTACGGAAAACAGGGAAAAGCGATTCGATCTGTATTATACCAATTTAATAACGATGCCCTTATCTCTTTTTTCAAAGAAAAAGAGATTTCCACTATTATAAGAGAAGATGGAAAAGTATTTCCAGAATCTCTGAAAGCAAAAGATGTATTAGAATGTCTTTGCTCACTTTGTAAAAAAAATGGACTTTCTTTTCTCTTATCTTCAAAAGTTATAGATCTAAAGAAAGAAAAAGAGAATGGCTACTACTCTGTGGTATGTGAAAATAACACTTATCGTTCCAAAAAAATAATTATAGCAACCGGTGGATGCTCTTATCCAACTACCGGTTCTGATGGAAATTTCTTTCCAGTCTTATCAAAACTTGGAATGACCATTGAGCCGCTTCATCCGGCTTTAACTCCAGTTTTCGTAGAGGGCTATCCCTATTCTGCGCTGTCTGGCATATCGTTTGATACTGTAAAGCTGCAGATCACATCGAAAGATGGAAAAAAGATTGCTGAACACAGTGATTCACTCTTATTTACACATAGAAATTTTTCCGGACCGGTCATTTTAAATACTTCTCGCTTCGCATCACCTGGTTTATTTTTACGTATTCAATATCTTCCTTATTTATCAAGCGAGGAACTACTCTCTTTGTTGAAAAAAAATCTTTCCGGAAATCAAAAACAACTGATTACAGTATTGCAGGAACTTCTCCCTCTTCCAAAAAGATTTTTGGAAGTGATTTGTGAACGTCTTTCTCTGTCACCAAATCAGAAGTTCTCGCAAATTACCGGATCGGATGTCAAACGTCTTACTGACGTTTTGACAAAGGATTCTTATAGAATCAGTAGCTTGGATCAATATAACAAAGCTATGGTAACAGCTGGAGGAATCGCACTTTCAGATGTCAATTTAAAAACCATGGAATGTAAAGATTATCCCGGGCTATATTTTGCAGGTGAAACATTGGATGTAGATGGTGATACCGGTGGTTATAATCTGCAATTTGCATTCTCTTCCGGCCATTTGGCTGCACAGCATATCTAAAAAAATTTTTATAGTTCTATTGACATACTGCAAAACATACGTTAAAGTGTGTATATACAATATATACACTTTAACGTATTGAGGTGCACTCTATGAATATTATTCTAAGTAATACAAATGAAAAACCCCTTTATGAACAAATAACTTCTCAAATAAAAAGTCTGATATTAAACGGTACCTTAAAAGAAGGAGACCCCCTACCCTCTATGCGTTTTTTGGCAAAAGAATTACGAATCAGTGTAATTACAACCAAACGAGCATATGAAGAGTTAGAGCGGGGTGGTTTTATTGAAACGGTTACAGGAAAAGGCAGCTTTGTTGCTGCAAAAAATATGGAAGCTATTCGAGAAGAACATTTGCGCATGACGGAACATTTTCTTTTACAAGCCATCCAAACGGCAAAAGAAAGTGGTATTTCTCTAAAAAAATTAAATGAATTGCTTTGTTCACTTTATAACAAAGTTAAATAACAGGAGGAAAAATTTATGCAAACGAACTATGCCCTAGAAATTAAAGGCTTAACAAAACACTACAAAAATTTTCATTTAGAGGATGTGAACTTAACCCTTCCAAAAGGATCCATTGTAGGTTTTATCGGTGAAAACGGTGCTGGAAAAACGACTACAATTAAACTCATATTAAATCAAATCCAAAAACAAAGTGGTACAATTCAAGTTTTGGGTTTGGATCATGAAACGAATGAACGTGAAATCAAAGAACAGCTTGGGGTTGTTTTAGACGAAGGCTTTTTTTATGATTCCATGAATCCTCTTCAGATTTCTACGGTAATGAAGTCCTTATACAAAAGTTGGGATTATGCTCTGTTTCAAAAATATCTCGAAAAATTTAAACTGCCAAAAAAACAAAGCATCAAAGAATTTTCCAAAGGAATGCGTATGAAGCTATCCATTATAACTGCACTTTCTCATCATCCAGAACTTTTAATTTTGGATGAGCCTACAAACGGTTTAGATCCTGTTGTGAGAAATGAAATTCTAGATTTATTTTTGGACTTTATTCAAGATGAGGAACATTCTATATTATTTTCATCTCATATTACCAGTGACTTGGATAAGATAGCCGATTACATATGCTTTATCCATGAAGGAAAAATCATTCTACAAGATAGCAAAGATAATATTTTAGAAAACTACGCATTGTTAAAGTGCACTCACGAAGAGTTTAAAAACATCGATCGTGAAGATTATGTAAGTCATCGAAAAAATGCATTTGGGTGTGAAGTATTAATCAAAGACCGATCTTATATTAAACTCAAATATCCAAATCTGATTTTGGACTCGATAAACTTAGAAACCATTATGCTCTTTTATATTCTTAAACAGGAGGAAGTAAAATAATGAAAGCGCTTATTTTAAAAGATTTATTTAACATTAAAAAGCAAGGAAAATTTATATTTGGGGTTGTTTTAATCTATGGATTAATTGGAATGTTCTTAGACGTAAACTTTTTGGGGCCATTTCTTATTATTTTGTGCTTGATTTTACCCATCAATACCTTTTCCTTTGATAAGTACTCAAAATGGGACAATTATGCCTTAACGCTCCCCGTAACACGAGCGCAACTGGTAATCAGTAAATACCTGCTGGGCCTTTCCTTAGCGATTTTTGCAATACTTATAAATAGTGTATTTTATCTAATAAGTTATTTGATTCCGGGCAGTCAACCTATACAGATTGAAGCGCATTTAATATTTTGTTATTCTATATTATTTGCATCTTTAATATGTTTTTCAATCTTATTTCCGTTTGTTTTCAAACTTGGAATTGAAAAAAGTCGTATTGTTTTATTTGTTATTTTTCTCATTCACAGTATATCCATTACGTTGTTTCCAGAACTCTTTGACTTGATTGAAGACAAATTTGGATTCTTGGTGCAATATTCCTTTGTTTTTATTATACTTGTATCTTTAGTAATGCTGATTAGTATATTTACCCTTTCCATTTGTATCTCCATAGGGATTTTAAACAAGAAGGATTTTTAGTTAATTAGGGGTTTTAAATAGAAAAATCTGCCGATAATTATAATCGGCAGTTTTTTTACTAAAAAACCTTAATTTGAAAGCATCGGCTTACAAATTAAGGTTTTTAGTTTAACTTATCTTATTTTATCTTAATCAATTTTTCCAGATCTTGTTAATCTATACCAAATAATCTCTTCTCTTAGTTGATTTTCAAAATCTTATCTTACTTATTTACGCAAGGATTCTAAGATAGCATCCACTGTAAATACTTCAATTGGTTTCGTCCACTGGTTTAATAAGTTTTCTTTCTTTTCCTCACAAACATCACCATAAAATCCAATTACTCTTTCCATTACACGAATCATAATATATTACCTCCATATTAATTTTTTATTTTTTCTAATTCTCTATTTTTTATCTTTCGTTATTGTTAAAAATAATCTGTGTCGCTAGTTAAATCCTTCCCCTTCAGGATTGCCCCTCTTGATTGCCATCGGTGCAACATAAACAGCCTGATTTAAAAACCAAGACATATTTATCTACCTCCATTCCTTTCCTATATTTATTTAAAGAGCAGCAGCATAAGCATGCTCAACTTTTCTGAAAATTCGTTTGTTTCGTTCCAAAAAAGAAAAAAAACCATAGCTAATTGCCACAGCGATTTTTCTTAATACAAATCGTTATTGGTCTTCTCCATTGTGATAATAGTATGCTATCACTCTAATAACGAACTGTCAATACATTTTTTTATTTGTATATTTTATTATAACATTTATAAAATATTTAATATTCTAACTATTTAGTTTACTCTTTTTCTTGTAATTCTTTTTCAAAATCTTCATCGGTTATGTTAACCGGAACGATAATATTTTTTGCATCTTCCAAGCATTCTTCCGGTACATATAAATCAATCGGAAAAGAAATATTGTTTCCCATAATGATTTCCAATGCATTCGATGCACCTTTATACTTTTTCTCCATAGGAATCCCTTCACTCCGGAGTTTGGATTCTAAAATATCTGCTTCCAATGAATTTTTTGCTGTCGTTAAATATACACCATCACGCCATACCTTTTTTTCTTTTCGTTCAAACATAACAAACCTCACTTTCTTGTTTTTATTGTATCATTAATTCTTTGAATCTCAATACAAAAATGTTACTATTATATTATCATCTAATATATTAAAAAGAATGAGGTGCAATCTATGATAAAATCTGATGTTCATGTTCGTTTTGATATTTTAAAAACTATTTACGAACTAACAAAATCCAATAAAAAAAGATATCAAAGCATCTTTCCAGCGCAGATTGATAACTGTACTATTCAGGATATGTCCTTTCATCTGCGTACATTGAAAAACAAAAAATACTTAAATTATCAGCCCAGAATGCTTATGCGAACCTATCAAATTGAGATCTTACCGGAAGGTACTGCGATTGTAGAAGACTTTATTGCAGCATATCGCTCTAAAGAGGAAGATCGTGATGCACTAATGAATGCAACACTTGAAAAATTAAAATAACTAACTAAAAAATGCACACAAATTATTAGTATTCATTTCTAACATTTTGTGTGCATATTAAATATATTTTTATTTTTCCAAGAGGGATAAAATATTTTGGACTTGGAGCTTTACCCCAATAACCAAGCATCCTTCATCTATATCAAATGCTGGGTTATGCAGGTCTGCTACACTTTCATTTTTTTTATTTGTACACCCCAAGCGAAAATAGCATGATTTTCTTTCTGCTGCAAAGTATGAAAAATCCTCTGTCCCTAAATCAGGCGATTCCTCTATTACTACATTTTTCATACCTAAGATACATCTAGCATTCTGGCACACCACATCAACTACCTCATCTGTATTTATTAAAGGCAAATAGCTTTCTTCTATCACAAGTTCTGCTCTTGCTCCCATAGAATCAGCCACTTTCTCACATATTTTTCTAACTCTTTCTCTTACCAGTATTCTAGTCTCTAAATCTAAGGTTCTCATAATACCTTCGATTTGCACATAATCTGCAATTTGATTGCGAACCTTTCCTCCATGGATGGTTCCAAACGTGCATACTGCCGCATTTGTTGGGTTTATATTCCTACTGACAACCGTTTGTAAAGCATTTAAAATATTTGCAGCTACTATAATTGCATCAATCGCTTTTTCCGGATGTGCTCCATGTGCAGCCTTTCCATATACTTTTATTGTAAGCATATCAGAAGATGCATACATTTTTCCATATTTGATTCCAACTTCTCCTACTTTATATTTTGGTTCAACATGTAGTCCAAGAACATAATCAACATAAGGATCTTCTAAGCATCCTGCTTGAATCATTCTTTCTGCCCCGCCTGTGGTTTCTTCCGCTGGCTGAAAGAAAAACTTTACATTCCCTTTTAGTTCTCCTTCCATTGCTTTCAGTACTTTTGCCACACCTAATAAAATGCTGGTGTGTGCATCATGCCCACATGCATGCATAACTCCACGATTCTGAGAACAATAAGATGCCGTATTTTTTTCTTGAATTGGAAGTGCATCCATATCTCCACGAATACCTATTGTTTTTCCAGGTAATGCACCCTTAATGGTTGCAACAGCACCCGTATCTGCAACGCCCTTTTCATATTGGATACCCCATTCATCCAAATGCTTACAAATTTTATCCATAGTTTGATATTCTTTTCCTGACAACTCGGGATACTTATGAAAATATCTTCTCATCTCCACAAGTTCTTTTTCAAGATTTAATTCTTTTAACCATTTATCTATGTTCCTCATAGAATAACTCCTTCTGAGTTTCTGTTTTTTTATTTATTATAACGCATTTTATTACTTTTTCAATTTTTTATATATTAGAATATGTTAATATTAAAATATACTATACAATAAAAAAACAGGGGTTACTCATATAACCCCTGTTTTATAAATAATGAATCAATTAATTTATTATACGGCTTTTGTCTCAATTTCTTTTTGAAGCTTGCTAATGAATGCTTCAATTGACATCGGATCTAATTCGCCTTCCTTGTTGGAACGAACCGGAAGCATACCGCTTTCAACTTCTTTCTCACCAATTACAACAATATAAGAATCTCTTGCATTTCTAGCTTCACGTATCTTATAACCAATCTTCTCATTTCGAATATCTACTTCTGCACGAAGACCAGCTTCTTTGAATTTATTTTGCAAATCTAAAGCATACTCTGCAAATTTTTCCGTTACTGTTAGAATTTTAACCTGTGTCGGAGCCAACCATAAAGGAAATTTCCCAGCGAAATGTTCCGTCAAAATACCAATGAATCGTTCAATGCTTCCGAAGATAACACGGTGAATCATAACCGGACGATGTTTTTCACCATCTGCACCAACATAAGTTAAATCAAAGCGCTGCGGCATTTGGAAGTCCAACTGAATGGTTCCGCACTGCCATGTTCTTCCGATGCAATCTTCCAAATGAAAATCTAATTTCGGTCCATAGAAAGCACCGTCGCCTTCATTAACCACATAAGGCATGCCCTTTTCTTCCATAGCTTCTCTTAATGCAGTGGTTGCTAACTCCCACTCTTCCTCTGTTCCCATCGAATCTTCTGGTTTGGTAGAAAGTTCAACATGGTATTTAAAGCCAAACATACTATATACACTGTCAATAAAATCAATAACTCCTACGATTTCAGCCTTGATTTGTTCTGGAAGCATAAAGATATGAGCGTCATCTTGCGTAAAAGTACGTACACGCATCAAACCATGCAATGCACCGGAAAGTTCATGTCTATGAACCTGACCAAGTTCACCCATACGCATTGGGAAATCACGATAGCTATACATCTTTCTCTTATATACAAGCATGGAACCAGGGCAGTTCATGGGCTTAATCGCAAAATCACCATCATCAATCTTTGTAAAATACATGTTATTCTGATAATGATCCCAATGCCCAGATGTATGCCATAATGCTTCACTTAAAATTAAAGGGGTTTTAATTTCTTGATATCCACGTTCCGCGTGTGCTTTTCTCCAGAAAGATTCTAACTCATTTCGGATTACCATACCTTTTGGTAAGAAGAACGGGAATCCCGGACCTTCTTCATATAGAGCAAAAAGATCCATTTCCTTTCCGATCTTTCTGTGGTCTCTCTTCTTTGCTTCTTCCATACGCTCAATGTATTCATCAAGTAATTTCTGTTTCGGGAAAGTAATACCATAAATACGCTGTAACATTTTATTTTTTTCATTTCCACGCCAATAAGCACCTGCCACACTTGTAAGCTTCACTGCCTTAACAAGACCAGTAGAGGATAAATGCGGTCCGGCACAAAGATCGGTAAAATCACCCTGTTCGTAGAAAGAAATGACTGCATCTTCCGGCAAATCATTGATTAGTTCAACTTTATAAGGTTCTTTTCTTTCCTCCATATATTGTATGGCTTCTTTTCGAGGTAATTCAAAACGAGTCAATGGCTGGTTTGCCTCAGCAATTTTTTTCATTTCCTTTTCCAATGCAGCCAAATCTTCTTCTGTAAAACGATGCTCTAAATCAATGTCATAATAAAATCCATTGTCAATGGACGGTCCAATACCAAACTTGGCATCCGGAAATAAACGAGTAATAGAATTTGCTAAAATATGAGAACTTGTATGCCAAAAAGTATGCTTTCCTTCTTCATCTTCAAATTTTAAAAGGTCTAATTCACAATCCTCATTTAAAGGATAATCCAGTCCTTGTATCTGTCCGTCCACCTTTCCGCAGATGGTTTCCTTTGCAAGCCCTTGAGAAATAGACTTTGCGACTTCTTTGATCGTTGCGCCCTCTTTGACTTCACGAACGCTTCCATCCTTTAAAGTTACTTTAATCATTTTTTTCCTCCCTAACGTTTTTTATCGATATGAACTAATATTGTTACAATTAAGATATGGGATAGACTTTTTGCATCCCACTTTTTTATATATCAATATAATAGAAAACAATCTTTCCTATAATATAAAAAACCCAGGTATTGCAATGCAATACCTGGGGCAATTCTGCGGTTCCACCCAAGTTTATTCTTCATTATTATAACGACAGAAATATAATCTGCCGGCATCCTTTATCAGGAGCTGCTCCAAGATGGTCATAAATACACGCAAATCTGGATGCTTACAGCCATATCTTCTAATAAAAAGATGTGACACCCATTCTCTAACATTTGCAACATCGCATTATGTTTCTTATCGTCGCATTTTTTGTATTCAATTATATCTTATTTATTATATAACGTTTTATTATTTCGGTCAAGATAACCATTTCATTTTTCCCAGTTTCTCCATTCATATTTTGCAACTCGCGATACTTTGTTTATTGATAAAAAAGGAAGGCGAAATAAATCATTTTCCATTTCATAATATAATTTTACCGTTACTTCAGCAGTGTCATACGTAACTTCATACTCAAGACTTCCATTATACGCCTTTTTTAATGTTTCCTCTGCTAATTTTACTTGTGAAGAGATAAATTTATTTGCTTCATTTTCTTCAATGCACCATTCCCCTTTGCTGTATTCTTCTTCATCATAATAAAGAGCAGCTCCTGCCGCACAATCCTCTGCTGTCGCTTTTAAAAATAAATGTATTTTTTCATAATGTGCCATATCGCCGTTATATATAAGGAAACTTAGATTAATGAAT
>JAYFPL010000110.1:0-6561 GCA_034927775.1 Anaerovorax sp.
GAATACCGGCACGAAAAATTTCTGTGAAATAAGCAGCATAATTAATTACAAAGGTTACACAAGCAGCCATTAAGGGTGTAAAGACAATCCCATAATACGGAAGTCCATAATAAACAAAGAATAATTGCAAAAGAAGCGGGGTTCCTCGAAACAGCCAAGTGTATCCTTCTAAAAGCCAAAGTAACGGTTTACTCTTTGATAATTTTCCCATTGCACAAAGCATTCCCAAAGGAACGGAAAATACAATCGTAGCTATGTAAACCTTAATTGCCACTACTGCGCCGCTTAAAATAAATCCTCCAACCTGATACATTATTTCTGTGTTCAACATAGACCTCCTGCAAACAAACGCAACTCAGACTTCTTCAACAAAGAAGCCCGAGTTGATATTTTTTCCTTAAAGCAAAGATATTACTCTGCTAAATCTTCATCCGTTAATTTCTCAATATCACGAATTACGATATTAGAACCAAACCATTCTGTGGAAAGTGCTTCAATGCTGCCATCTTCCATCAATTCATCCAATGCATCATCAATGGCCATACGTAAAGCTACACCACCCTTACGGCACCCAATACCATAAAATTCATCACCCATCGTTTCATCTAAAATACGATAAGTATCCGGTTCTTGCGTCATAACATAACCAATCAAAATTTTATCAATAACAACTGCATCTATTCTGCCTTCTAAATCTAAAAGAGCTTGTGGATAGGTGTCATACTCTTTTAATTCTGCCAAACTATCTTTAAATGCTTCATCGCTTTTTATTGCCTTAAGGCCAGAACTGTTCGCCTGAGCTCCTACAACTTTATCGGCTAAATCTGCTTTTGCATTGATTTCAGAATCTGCTTTTACAACAATAACCTGCTGGTTATTTAAGTAAGGCTTCGTATACTCTACCTTACCGTTACGCTCTTTGTCAATAGTATATCCATTCCAAATGACATCAATCTTATTGGATTCCAAAGACATTTCCTTTGTTTTCCAGTCAATTGGCTGAACAACTGCTTCGACACCTAATTTTTCTGCAACAAGCTTCGCCAACTCAATATCAAATCCAGTTACTTCTCCATTTTCATCACGGAAACCCATTGGCGGGAATTCATCATCACAACCAACAACTAGGGTTCCTTTTGCCTGAATGTCTGTTAAAGATGTATCATCTAGTGTTACTTCGTCTGTTTCACCTTTTGTTCCGCAGCCAGTTGCAAACACACCTATTATCAGTACTAATACTAATATCCAACTCCATTTTCTCATTTTGTTTTGTCCTCCTAAAAATATTATAAATTTGGGTTCGTTCGAACTGTTATATTTATTATACTTTACTACGCTAAAATTGTAAAGCGCTAAATTGGATTTTAAAATAAAAAATTTTAATTTAGTATAATAGCAAAAATAGATTTACTTTAAAAAAATATTATTTTTAAAAATATAAAAAAGACATTTTAATTTCTAAAATTAAAATGTCTTTAAACTCATTCTATTTATTTGTCTCTATTATAACTAATTAAATCCTCTGCTATTTCATTCGCCGCAATGGATACCGGTTTTTCTACGTCTACTTGGGTCAGCTTCGGTTTGCCGTCAATAAGATCTCGAGCACGTTTTGCAGCCATAACAACCAGTGTATAACGGCTATCTGCTTTTTTCTTAATTTCATTAATTGATGGATAAAGCATTTAGATTTCCTCCTTGTATCTTTCAATTAGTTGATAGATGTCCTTTGAAACGCGTGAATGCTCTGCTTTCATTATGCAAGCAACACGTTCTACGGCTTCTTCTATTTCATCATTTATTACACAATAATCATACTTATCAATGTAAGACACTTCCTTCAAGGTCTCTCCCAAACGCATATTAATTGCGTCTTCCGTTTCGGATCCTCTTCCAGTAATTCTCTTTCTAAGCTCTTTCATGGAAGGCGGCAATATAAAAACAAAAATTCCTTTCGGATACGTTTCTCGAATTTTAAGAGCGCCTTGGATATCAATTTCTAAAATAACATCCCTGCCTTGCTCCAATTTATCCATAACCATTTTCTTTGGTGTTGCATAATAATTCCCATAGACATATGCATATTCAAGCAATCCGTCCTTTTCCTTTATTTTATTGAATTCTTCATGAGAAACAAAATAATAATTTACACCATCGACTTCACCGGGACGTGGCTTTCTTGTAGTCATCGATACGGACAAATCTATATCAATTTCATCTAATAATCTTTTACAAATCGTCCCTTTTCCCGCACCGGAAGGACCTGAAACAACGAACAACAAACCTTTACCCATGGATTTTCCTCTCTATTCAGTTCTTTTCAATTACTTTTCATATGAATATATAGAATACTCCATTTTATATCTTTTTGCAAGTAAAACTTTAATATTTTATTCAATATTTTGTACCTGCTCACGAATTTTTTCAATTTCACTTTTAATATCTAAAACAGTATTGGTAATTTGAATGTCATTCGCTTTAGAGCCAATTGTATTTGCTTCTCGATTCATCTCCTGTACCAAAAAGTCTAATTTTTTGCCATCCGGCTGATTGCTTTTCGATAAAATACTTTTTAATTGTAAAATATGGCTATCCAAACGAACCAATTCTTCTGTTACACTGCATTTATCTGCAAAAATTGCCGCTTCCAACAAAATCCGATCCTCCGGAATCGTAACGTTATTTCCAATCAACTCTTTAATTCTTTCACGTAATTTTTCCGTATATGTCGTAGCTACCTCTGGCGAACGTAATTCAATACTTTTTACCATCTCTCGAATGAAATCACCGCGTTTTTCAATATCTTCTGCTAGCTTTTTACCTTCAATTACACGCATCTCATTCAATTTTTGTGCAGCTTCCTCCACTGGAACGGACAAACTTTTTACAAGTTCCTCTTCATCATCAAGATGAGGCACTGCCTTCATAACATCGGGCAAGGTTGCCAAAAATTGTAATGTTATTTCACCAGCAACATCGAAATCATTTTTTAACTCTTTTAGATTATCATAATATTGTTTTGCCATCATTGTATTTAGTTTTACATTGGTATCATTTTCAGTAATATTTTCTACCATGATGGAAACATCAATTTTTCCACGTCTTGCAATGTTTTTTACGATTGACTTTAATCTCTCTTCTGCAAAAGAATAACGTCGAGGCATTTTCATAGTTACATCACAATATCGATGATTTACTGACTTTATTTCTACGATTATGTTCCTTTTTCCATCAGCATATTCGCTTCTTCCGAAGCCTGTCATACTTTTTATCATAAGAGCCTACCCTTCTTACATAATTTGCTGTATCCAGTGTTAAAACTTAATGCAATTCAACTACCGTTTTTATGAAATTCATGTTATCATTGTATATTATACTACTTACCAAAAAAATAATCTATAAGGAGTTTCTTCTATGAGCTTTGACGGCTTCGTTACGGGCGCAGTCGCCCGTCAATTAAATCAGACCTTAAATGGTGCAAAAATAGAAAAAATTTATCAACCGGAAACGGATGAATTATTATTTCATATTCACTCTAAAAAGGAAAAATATAAATTATATCTATCCTCAAACAGCAGCCATCCTCGTATTCATTTTATTGAGGAAGCAACAAACAATCCAGCAAATCCTTCCGGATTTTGCATGCTGCTACGAAAGCATTTGCAAGGAGGTCGTATTTCTTCCATAGAACAAAAGGATTCCGAACGTATGATTGAAATATCCGTAGATACACTTAACGAACTGGGTTTTTCTGTCAATAAAAAATTAATTATTGAAATCATGGGAAAACACAGTAATATCATTTTAGTCGATCTAACTTCGAATCGAATTATCGACAGCATCAAACGTGTCTCCATTGATGTCAATCGTTATCGACAGATTCTGCCGGGACAACCGTATGTATACCCCCCTTCTCAGGAAAAAATATGTGCTTACACAATAACAGAGGAAGAATTACATTCCATTTTACAAAATCGAAAATTAAAAATGGCAAAACACTTAATGAATCATATACAGGGTATTAGTCCGATACTTGCAGAAGAAATTTGTTATCGTGCAGGTGCGGCAAACGATTTGGAGGCAGAAACACTTACTGCAAAAGAGCTTGCTCCTGTATTTCGTAATTTAATCGAAATGCAGAAAAACGGAAGCATTACTCCAGTCGTATATCTCAATCAAGAAGGCACTCCGCAGGACTTTCATATTTACACACTGTCTGATTTCCAAGAGACAATGGAAAGTAAGTTTTTTACAAATGTGAGTGAAGCAATCTCCTATTATTATTCACACAAAGCTTCCTCCAATCGCATCCGTCAAAAATCTTCTGATCTTGAGCGTACGATAAGCGGACAGCTTGATAAACTTTACTTAAAAAAGCAACGTCTTTGCGAAGACATCGTGAAAGCCGAAAATTCCGATATCTATCGATTATATGGGGAATTGCTGACAGCAAATCTTCATACCATCGAAAATGGTTGCGAACAAGCCACAGTTCTCAATTATTATGACAACAAACCATTGTCTATTCCATTGGATCCACGTTTTTCTGCTTCAAAAAATGCACAACGATATTATAAAAAATATGGGAAAGCAAAAACTGCCATTCGAGAAAAAAACATACAATTAGAAGAAACCAATACCGACATTCAATATTTGGAATCTGTTTTAACCTATATAAATAATGCAGTCACTTTCGAAGAAATTGAAGAAATCCTGCTGGAACTGGTAGAAGGTAATTTTTTAAAGAAAAGAAAAAATAATTATAAAGAAAAAAAGAAAAAACCTGCACCTTATTCTTATACCTCAAGTGATGGGTTTCGAATATTAGTAGGAAGAAACAACAAAGAGAATGATTACCTTACGTTAAAAATAGCGGATCGAAAAGACTATTGGTTTCATACCAAAGACATTCCAGGTTCACACGTAGTTGTATTCACAGAAGGAAAAGAAATTACTGAGACTGCTATTTTAGAAGCATCTGCCTTAGCTGCATATTATAGCAAGGGAAGACAATCGGAAAACGTTCCTGTTGACTATACAAAGATAAAATTCGTAAAAAAACCTTCCGGAGCAAAACCTGGTATGGTCATTTTCACAGACAATCATACTATCTACGTAAATCCGAAAGAGTTAAATTAATCCGAAAGAGTTAAATTCTTAAAAAAAATTTTCTATAAAAGAAATGGACATCCTATATTGGATGTCCATTGTTTTTTATTCTCTATTGTGGCACAGACTCCTGTGTTGACTCCATATTACTTTCCTGCGAAGAAGTCGGCTGTGAGGAATCCGGATTTTTTGTCTCTTGCATAAGATCTTGAGACTCTTCCGTATTATCTTCCTCTTGCTCTACAGATGGTCCAAGTCCTTCCGGTAAACCATTCGGCCCTATCACAATCGGTTCCGGATAATCAATTCCATCCTCAGTCTCTATCGCATCTTGTGAGGTAGCCTCTGAGTTTGAGTCTATATTATCTTGTTCTGGTGACGTTGGTTCTAACGGTTGTACCTCTTCCGGTATTGTAGTTGCTTCCTCCGGAGGAGCAGTCACTGCGATACCCTCTGTCGGCTTATTAATCGAGCTCGGATCTTTCACAGAAGAAGGCCGTTTCAGCATTCCTTGCATTTGACCGATGGAATCATTTTTTAAATAAGATTGAGAACGAGTAATCAATTGAGCGGCCCGTAAAGAATCTACACGAAATTCTTCTAAGTCTAATTGTTTTCCTGTTTTAATATTCCATGCCCTTCCATTTTCAAAAACACCATCCTTAGACATGACATAAAAAACATCATCCTTTACAAACGATCCCTTAGGGAAATAGATTCCTTCTGCAACAAATCCATTTTTTGCAGTCATAAGATTTTGTCCCAAATACAAAGTATCTAAGGATTCAAATCCCATTAAATATGCAATGGTAGGCAGAAAATCAAGTTGTCCACCTGAAATACTTATCGTCTGCTTTACATCTTCACCGGGAATATGAATAATCAAAGGAATATTAGCCATTTCATCTACATCATATTCTTTTCCTAAAAGCTTTGTCATGGATTTTTGAATATCCGGATCACCTGCGGTCAAACCAAAATGATCTCCGTAAATCGCAATCACTGAATTATCATAAAGACCGGATTGTTTTAGCTCTTCAATAAATTCTCCAATGCATTTATCAGTAAAACGTGCACTGTTTATATAATTATAAACTAAAGTCCCCTTATCTCCTTTTTTAGGAGGAATCGGCTCTTCTCCATTTGGAAGCGGGAATGGATGGTGATTACTTAACGTAACTAAAAAGGAATAAAATGGCTGCTTCATCTTCTGAATATAAGCTATTGATTGCTCGAAAAAGTCGTCATCACGAATACCAAAACCAACCACTTCATTAAATTCAAAATCCTCTTCGCTATAAAACGTATCAAACCCTAAAGAAGGATATGCACCAACTCGATTCCAAAACTCTTTTTTATATCCATGAAATGCTGCAACATCATAACCCTTGTCAGCAAGCAAAACAGGAAGCCCCCTATAATGATTGTTATCATAAAGAGCATACGTACAAT
>JAYFPL010000066.1:0-2836 GCA_034927775.1 Anaerovorax sp.
AAAGATCACTGGACTGAATACTTTACACCGGCAGATATTACAACTCGAATTGTTGTAAAACCGACAAGGGAAAATTATAATAAAGACAATCCTTCAGAGCTTGTAATTGAAATCGATCCAGGGATGGCATTTGGAACAGGAACACACCCTACTACGACACTTTGTGTTCGATTGCTTGAAAAATACATTGAATCTCCAGATGAGATTGTTTTAGATGTGGGCTGTGGTTCCGGTATTTTGTCTATGGCAGCAGCTCTGCTTGGAGTAAAGATAGTCAAAGGTGTTGAGATTGATCCGATTGCAGTTGACGTAGCACGAGAAAATGTAAAATTAAACAGCCTTGAGTCTCAGGTTGATGTATTTCAGGGTGATTTGACAAAGGGGTTAGATTTAAAGGCAGACATTGTCGTAGCAAATCTAATGGCTGATTTAGTAATGATGTTATCGGAGGATGTTTCAAAACACTTGAAAGGAAAATCAATTTATATTTCTTCTGGAATTTTGATTGAGAAGCAAAACCAAGTAGCCGATGCCATTCGAAAATGTGGTTTTGAAATTCTTGAAATCTTAGAGGAAAAAGAATGGTGTGCAATTGCTGCAAAAAAAATCTTTAAGTAGAATTTTTGAATCAAAGAGAAGGAGAACATTATGAGTCGATTTTTTGTGGATAAAAGTGCAGTAAAAGGAGATTTCGTTGAAATCACTGATTTAAATGACATCAAACACATTATTAAAGTACTTCGGTTAAGAGAAGGAAGCTTTATCGAGGTATCCGATTCTGCAGAATATGAATACCAAGTTGAACTAAATGAAATCAGCAATGAGTGTATTCGAGGAAAAATTCATGATAAACAAAATTTCAGCAAGGAACCGACAATACAAGTAAGCTTATATCAGGGTATTCCAAAGCAAGGAAAAATGGAAACCATAATTCAAAAAACGGTTGAGTTAGGCATTTTTCGAATTATACCTGTTTTCATGCAAAGAACTGTTGTAACAGAAAAAGGTAACTTTAAAAATAAGTTAATTCGATGGCAAAAAATTGCTGATGAAGCAGTAAAACAATGTAAGAGAGGAATCATTCCCCAGATTGAAGAGCCTATAAACTCAAAGGATTTATTTGAGAGAGTAATGAAAGAACATGATTTGGTACTTTTTCTTTATGAAAATGAAGGAAAAACAACCATTAAGCAAGTATTACGTGAGAAACTGGCAAAAAAAGAAAAGGAGAATGCATCGTTAAATAAGATAGCTTTGATCATTGGACCGGAAGGCGGATTTTCTGATGAAGAAGCTTGCACCTTTAAAGAAATCGGTGCAAGCTGTGCAACACTTGGAAAAACTATTTTACGTACTGAGACGGCAGGTATAGCAGCGCTTGCTATGGTTATGTATGAATTAGAGCTATAGCATAATCTCATTTATTCGATTCCGTATTTTCGGAAGAAATCCTCACTGGAGCAGTTTGGCCCTCGCAGTATACGGTTGAGCTGATATAATTCATCAGGATTTCTTTTTTTTGTTGAAATATAATTAATCTTTTCTTTACAAGTTAAAGTAGCTTCGAAACCAAAGTCTTTTAAAAATTCTTCTGAGTTTTTACTAAAAAAGCCAAATGGATAAGTAAAAGTATTTGGTTTCGTGCCTGTTTTTTCTTCAATATGTTTTTGAAGAAAACCGATATCTGTATTCAATGCGATTCCATATGCTTCAATGGATTCTCCGCTTTTTCGAAGGGATCCTTTTCGTCCGGAATTATAGGTATGCATATCATAAGTATGGTTTTGAATTTCTACACAATCAGAATCTATCATTTCGTTGATCTGATCCCAAGTAATATGTGAATAGGATGGGTGATTGCTATCTTTTTCACTGTATTCGTCGGTATAGCGTCCAATAATAGATATAACTGCTTTCATATTATTTTTTTTCAAAAGAGGGAAGGCGTATAAATAGTTATTATAATATCCATCGTCAAAAGTAAGAATAATTGGTTTTTTTGGAAACGGTGAACCATTTTTTACACATTGGATTAAATCGGAAAGGAACATGGTTGTATAACCCTTTTCCTTAAGATACTCTAAATCCGATTCAAACAATGCAGGGTCAATAACGAATTTATTTTGCAAGGCAGGATCTTTCAGCAAACCATGATACATAATAATAGGGAGTGCGATTTGATCTTCTGATACGTTCGATTGGCTCAATGCCAATTCTGCTTCGTTTTTTAATTTAGGGTCCATATTAGTTAAGTAGTTTTCATCTGCATCTATTTCATTAAATTTGTATTTTCGGATATAGTCCTTTGAATTTTCCACTTTAACTACATCAGCACGGTGCTTTGATAAAAGACGAGTAATATCATAAAGATTAATCCATATTTGAGTCGGACTGTCTTTTTTGGACTCCTCGAAAATTAATTGTAATCCGTAATGCAGATGAGGAGTATCAATGTTATTTGTATTTGCTTTTCGACTATATCCAGTTTGACCGGAGTATCCAATGACGTCTCCTGCAGTGACCGCTTTTCCAATGTAAAGATTGGAAGCATAAGGATGATTTTTTTGCAGATGAGCATAATAATAATAGCGTTTACCATCAAAGCTGCGAATTCCAATACGCCAGCCTCCGTATTGATTCCAACCCATAGCTTCTACGATACCACTCTCGACACAAATAATTGGCGTTCCGGTACCAATCATTAAATCGTGACCTAAATGACGCCGTGCATACCCATACGTTCTGCCATTTCCAAAATCATCAAAATCGCTGTAATAATAGCCCGCGGCAACCGGTGAGAAAACCTTAAGACCATATTGCTTTTTCCAAACCATCT
>JAYFPL010000088.1:0-4169 GCA_034927775.1 Anaerovorax sp.
CCGCTTCGGCTCTTGTTGCATTTGCTTTTGGTGCAAATTTGTAACTGCCATCCTCTTGCTTAATTCCGCTGATGATTCCGCCCTTCTGCATTAATATAACTGCATCCTTGGCATAAGGAGCAACTGCAGTATCATCTGCAAAGCTCACACCTGCATTCGTTTCTGTGATACTCTTTTTCTCTACCTTTTGAATGTAGTTTTGAATCATAACAGCCATATCCTGACGAGTAATTTTTGCATTTGGCATAAAGCTTATGCTGTTATCTGCCATCTTTGTTCCTTTTACTATTCCATTTGTATAAGCCCATGCAACTGCTTTTGCATACCAGTCAGTATTTTTTACATCAGAGAAAATTTTTGATGCTTCGTTTGAATCTACCTTCACAGATTCTGCTGTAATTGCACTGCCGCTTGCTCCTGCCTGGTTCTTTGCCATGCCGTAAAGAATCTGAGTAAACTCTGCTCTTGTAATGTTTGCATTTGGATCAAAGGTATTCTTTGTGGTTCCGCTCACAATTCCCTTTTCAACTAAGTAGGTGATCGAATCATAATACCACTGACCTTTTTTCACATCATTGAATCCATTGTTTGCATCCGTTGTGATATTGCTTCCTATCACAAAACAGGATAAATGATTGATCTCAAACGTCACAAGCTTTGTTTTTTCATCATATTTACTTGTCAGCTTTGTCAATTTTCCTTGATCATCTAAATACCATGCAGCTATTTGTTTTGCGTTTTCCCCGCTTTTTAAAGTATATGGAAGTAAAATACTTAACTTTTGGCTGCCAAAGGTTTTAATTTTTTTCTCACCGGAAAGAATGGATACATCATAAACCGGATTCTCTCCAACTGCTTTTTTCTGAGCCTCGGTTAATGTTTTTGCACTTGCTCTGTTTTTATCGATTCTTGCGATTTGGAAGCTTACTTCTTTTCCTTCTGCCGCTTTCTGAACTTCCTTTAATGTCTTATTTTCTACAATGATATTTCCAATGGAAGAATTTACAGACAATCGAGCTTCTGCTTTTGTCAATTCTTCTACAGAGGATAACTGCAGCATCGTTTCTACCGCAGATGCTTTACTGTCGATCTTTACGTCAACGTGAATTTCCGGTTTTACATTTTTCTTCCCATCCTTTTCAGCTTTCTTAACAGCTTCCAAAGCCTTATCCAATGCATTTTTTAAATCTTTTGAAGTAATCGTAGCGGTAGCTTTTCCGGCACTATCCGTCTTTGCAGTAATATCAATACTTATTTTAACAATATTATCGACTTTCTCTTCTGCATTGTAAGGTTTGTTGCCCCATTTCTCTGAACCCTCTTCTTCAGTATAATCATCCGTGTAATGCCAAATGATTTCATCTTTATTGGATAGCTCATAGTCGTTAAGTGCTATATTAGGATGTTCGCCATTCACCGTATACATCCAGCCCGATAATTTTCCATTATCAAATTCACCTAATGTTACACCAGATGGATGCGTAATATTTTTGATATAATTACCACTTAGTCCAGAATATCTGTAACTGTTATCATGCAAAACCTTGGAGAATACATCCCCTACCGTTGATCCCGATTTAACAGTAACAGACTGGCGTTTGATCCAAGTAGTAAGGTTTCCTCTCTTAAGTGTATTTGCCGTTCCGTTTTCACCATCCTTTTCCGTTCCAAGTAACGTAAAATAAACGGTTATATCTTTGTCTATGTCTGGAGATGGTTTTTCCAAGTTTGCTAAAACGGATTCAGCGTCTGTAAGTTTTTTTGATGTTTGACTACTTATCTCTAATTTTTGTTCATCGGTCAGAGCATCATAAGCCTTTCTTGCATTTTTGATTTGCAATTCTGCTGCAGACGTGACATCTTTAGAAGACGGAAGCGCATTAATCAAAGCTACAACCGAATCCACTGTTACAAAATCTACCTTTTCAAAACAGAAAAGGTATCCAGATTCATTGAAGAAATACAAGCTTCCCTTCTTGTCAACTGCAATTTGTTCAAAAGCATATTGACTTTTTGCAGGAGCTGCTACTATTGCAATATCTGCATTTTCAGCGGAGTTTATTTCTGCGGAATCCTTCAGAACATAGATTGGAGAAGGCCTTGTATACCCTTGAAAATATAGATAAATGGTATTGCTGTTTTCTTCTGTAGCATAGGCAGTACAAAGAATTGGTGTACTTTGAATCTTAGTACGCTCAGGTGTCTCTACCGTATAGATTGTTTCCAAGGTATATACATAATTTTTTTGAGTCGGCACTGCATTTAGTACGTCTACATTGCCCTTCTGACCAACCAAATAGACTCTTCCGTTGAATACAACTGGTGTGCAAACACTCTCCTGACTCACATCCACCGTATATCGTCTATCCATCGACGGACAGAATCTTTCTAAAAATTTACCAGTCGTTGTATCAATTTTAATTGTATAGAATTTAGCGCCGGAATAAGAAGCCCAGTAAAGTCTTTGTGTATCTGGGCTATAGGTTACACCACCCCAGGTATAAACGTTATTGTCAGTACTAAACTTCCAACTATCTACAATTTCTCCCGTCTTGTAATTTACAACATACATCGTCTGCACCGCTGCAACATAATAATAGTCACCTACAATTACACCAGTATTCCAGTTAAAATCGTCATCGATGCTCCAAACCGGCATATTATATCCATTTTTATCTACCTCAAAGCTAGTAGTTTTAAATGCATTTTTGCCACAGAAAATATAACCATTGCTATAAATAATTGGTCGGAACTTATTGATGGTACCCTTACTGTTCAAACTGCCATTTACCTGTGTGCTATGCTGCCCGTCCACGGATGTTCTCCAAAGTAAGGTCAGCGTTTCTGCCTCATAAGCAGAAATATATGAAGAACCGGAAAGAAAAATCATTCCATCTCCGTAAGCTAAGTAATCATATATATATCCAGTAGTACCGGCTTCTACCTGGGCAATAATCTTGCCGGTTTTGGTATTGATTTTATTCAGGAATCCGTTACCGGTGATATACAAATAGTCATCTATAATCACGCTTGTACCCGCATAAGAGGCACCGTAATTACTACTCCCCACCATGGTTGCCCATTTTTCATACACCTTGTCGGCACTTATTGGAAGCATCGTGGTTATAACCGCATTACCATGATCATGATTGAAAGTACCTCTCCAATCAGCTTCTTTCGATCCGCTACGATCCTTCTGCAATATTACATTAATCATTCCATAACTGTCAAAAAATCCAGATGCGGTATAACAGCCATCACATGTCACTGTATAGGAATATTTGCCATTAAGATTATCGTATTTTCTATTTATCCCGGAAACAGTCGTATTTTCACTGTCAAGTACGGTAATTGAAGCACTATCCACACTGCTGACACCAGGTCCAGCCGTCAGGTTAAATGTAACACTGTAATACATAGAAACAGAAACGTTGTTATTTCCACTTTCCGAAACAATAAAGGATCCTTCTTTGTTTGGAAAGCCTTCCTTTGATACAACGTATGTATAATTTCCGTCTTCAAGTAAGTAACTGAATATACCATTGTCTATTGATGTCGGGTTGTATGTAAACGTTCCATCGGAAATTGTAACATTCACATCCGGATTGTCGGAATTCAATGTAAACGACCTCGGGTTTGACATTACTGAGGTTTTAAGTTCATAAGTTCCACTCACACCAAGACATTCCGCTGTTATTGTGGCAGTACCTGCAGACAAGGCCTTAACGATTCCATCACCATCTACCGTTGCAACAGAGGTATTACCACTGCTCCAATTAACCTTATAGCTAGGAGCTATATCAAGCTTTATAGAACTGTTGACCTTTAAATATTCAATGTTTTTGGGCATACTTATTATAAAAGAAGTCTGTAATGGTTCTAGTTGAGCATTTACCGATTTTGGCTGTGCAACAAAATTTTCAAGAGAATGGGTCGCATTGAATAACCCATCATCCTGTGTCACAACATAATTTTCACCAGCTGAAACACAATACTGATCGCCTACTTTAGCAGAAAAAGCAATAAAGTAAGCATCCATAGGCAATGTTTCGGCAATTTCTTCCGAAAAACCATCCATTGTTTTGTGCTTTAATGCAATCTCAGTTTTAGCTGTAATCGGCTTGCTACTATCTAGTTTCATTAAAACAAGGCCCTTACCGCTGTCATTC
>JAYFPL010000203.1:0-23802 GCA_034927775.1 Anaerovorax sp.
GAACAGACGATTATCCAAGCAAAAAAAATGAAAATCATTTGCGAGGGAAGTAAAGATGGTAAAGAATTTCTTTCAAAAATGGATTTAATTATATTATCAATTTATCCCAAACTCGTATCTTCTTTTTTAAAACAAAATAAAAAACAATTTCAGTGTGGGGCAATTATAACGGATACTACAGGCGTAAAGGGTGCTATTTTAAATGATGTTTTAGCAGCTCTGCCGGAAGGTGTGGATTTTATTTTCGGGCACCCTATGGCAGGTCGTGAAAAAAAAGGCCTTTCTTATGCCAGCAGCGCAGTATTCCAAGGAGCAAATTATATTCTTACTCCAACGATTTATAATAAAGCAGAAAATTTAGATCAAATGGAACGATTAATGCTGGAAATCGGATTCGGAAGAGTGAAGCGAATTACGCCTAGCTTTCATGATGAAATGATTAGTTTTACATCACAACTGCCTCATGCAATGGCTGTAGCTCTCATTAACAGTGACAAAGAAGGACGAGATACTGGCAGCTTTATTGGAGACAGCTATCGAGATTTGACTCGTATTGCAAATATGAATGATACACTTTGGGCAGAATTATTTCTAGAAAATAAAGAAAATCTATTACATTCCATAGAAAATTTTCAAAAAGAGCTGGATGTGATAAAATTAGCGTTAAAAAAGGACGATTCGGAGAGCTTGAAGCAGTGCTTTCGTAAATCAACAGCTCGTCGAGAAAAGCTGGATCAATAATAAAATGATTACATTTAAAAGGAAAATACCGAAATTAAAAACCGAAAAATGGTTTTTAATTTCGGTATTTTTTCATTGCATAAAACCTTGGACAAGGAATATACATGTTATAAAGAATTTAAACAAAAAGGAATAAAAAGATAGGCGGTGAATCACTTATGACAATCGATGTGGATATTATTTTTAAAATTGCAGCCATAGGAATTATTGTTGCAGTTTTAAATCAGGTATTAATCCGGGCAGGCAGAGAAGATCAGGCAATGATGACAACTCTAGCTGGGATTATTGTCGTTTTAGTTATCATCATACAGATGATCAACGATTTTTTTATAGCAGTGAAAACGATGTTTCAATTTTAGGAGGACAAAGACCATGGATATTTTTCAAATTTGTGCCATTGGTCTTTGTGGCATGATTCTTTCTTCCATAGTAAAAGCATATAAACCAGAGCTGGCAATTTACATTGTCATTGCAACAGTTTTACTTCTTTTTGGATTTTTGCTTTACCATTTACGTACAATTTTTGATTTCCTTAATACCATTTATAATCAAATTACGTATGGAAAAGCATTTTTTTCGGTCATGATTAAAGTTCTGGTTGTTGCATATGTGGCAGATTTTACTGCGCAGCTATGCAAAGATGCAGGGGAATCTGCCATTGCCGGAAAAGTAGAATTGGCTGGAAAGTTATTTATATTTTATCTTGCAGTTCCTGTTATGATGTCCATTTTGGAGCTCTTAGAAAATCTGTTGCCCATGCATTGAAAAAGTAGGTGATATTCTTGGATATGGAAAACTTAATCAACGAACAATTATCTTCAATGAACCTGGAGCAACTACAGGAACTTATGGGGATGGCAAACTCGCAAGGACAAATATTTGAAAACAGATCCGTAATGGAGATTATTCAAAGCTTAATAAAAGGAGAACCTTTTTTTCAATGGGATCAATTATTAAGTCGAATTTCTGAAATTTTCTTCATTGAAATTAGATCAGCCATTTTTTTAGCCGTCCAAATACTGCTTATTTGTATGGTTGTTAATTTACTTCAAAATATGGCATCTTCTTTTGGAGAACATACGGTATCTAAAATGGGCAGTATGATTTGCAGCTGTGTTGTTGCAACCTTATGCCTGAGAAACTTCATTGACGTATACAACCTCTGCAGTATTGCAGTTACACAAATGGTTTCTGCCATGCAGATATTGCTTCCAATTTTAGTACCGCTGATGATTGCCACAGGCAGTATTACCTCAGGTGGTATTTTAAACCCCGTAATTTTAGCGGCAATTACACTACTTTCAAAAATAATGGAGCAACTGATTTTACCAGCCATTTTTCTATCCTGCATTTTTTTACTGGTAAACAGCCTTTCCGATAAAGATTACATAAAAAAACTAGCCGGCTTTTTACGAGGCTTTGCTATTTTTCTTATGGGGCTTTCCGTCACATTATTTTCAGGGTTAACTGCCATTCAGGGCCTAGCAACCGAATCTGCAGATACCATGCTCATAAAAACTGCACGTTTTTCTGTGGATCATTTTATCCCTATCATAGGAGGATTTGCAGCCGATTCTATGGACATGATTCTTAGTTGCACAAAAATGATTAAAAATGGAATTGGAGTTTTTGGCCTTATACTCATTCTTACAATTTTGCTTATTCCATTACTAAAATTAGTAGCCATTGCAATTGTATATAAAGTTGTAGCTGTCATTGCAGAGCCGATTGGTTCGAAAAGAATTGCGGTATGCATGGATGAGATCGGGAATACCATCATTACTTTAGCGGTTGTCTTACTTCTAGGTGCCATCTTATTTTTGATTTTTATTTCCATTCTTATTGCTATGGGCACAATGTGAAGGAGGATGTTTCATGAATTTTGTCACAGAATGGGTGCGGAATGTATTTTTAATTGTTCTTGCCATCTCATTTTTGGAAATGCTTCTTCCAAGCGGAAGCATGCGAGGTTATTTAAAATTTATTTTTTCCTTACTCTTGCTTACCGTCATGCTCTATCCTCTACAGACATTGGGAGGAAAAGAAATTTCAGCATTTCATTCGATTCCTTATTCCTTTAGTACTGCACAATCTTACGTAATAAATAACGATGCTTCCTTCGAATATGATCTTTCACAGGTACAAACCAAGCAAATTTCCGATGTGTACAAAGATAAAGTAAGTGAAAGCATAAAAGAAGAGTTGGAAAAGCAATTTTCAGGCATAAGTGAGGCAGTAATTGAAATATACATTAACGAGAATAGAAACAGCAAACATTTTGGTGAGTTAAATAAGGTGATATTATATACGGATGATTTGACTGAACAAGTTAAAATCCAAAATACTCTTTCGGATTTCTTGAATTTGTCAAAAAGGAACATTTTTATCAAAGAAAAGGAGGAAGAAAATGAAGCTACTGATGAAAAATGAAACAAATATAAAAGATTTATTTTTTAAATTGCTTACAGTTGTAATCATTGCTTCGATGGGGCTTGTCCTATTAAACGTAATGACACAGAGCAAGGATGGAAGAAAGCAAATTGTCGATAATGATGGGGGTACAGAATACATTGCATCAGAAGAATCGACTTCTGCAACGAGAGAAGAGCTTCGCCTTTCTGAAATACTCAGCGGAATCAAAGGCGTAGGGGAAGCCGATGTATTCATTACTTATCGGGATAATGTTCAGACAACAAATGTTTTTTCTTCGTCTGCAGCAAAGGATGGTCCGAAAATAAATGGAGTAATTGTAACTGCAGAAGGAGCAGATAATGTAATAATCAAAAATGATATCATCAATGCTGTTGCTTGCGTATTTAACATATCGGCTGGTAATGTGACCGTATTTGAAAAAGAATAGAGAAAATGGAGGGTTTGAAAGGTGAAGTATGAAAAAAGAAAAATTATGGTCTTAGTTAGTATGTTGGCACTGATTGTATGTGTCAGTGTAGTAAACAACAAATTAAGTACCAAGGATGCTCTTAGCGCATCAGCAGGTTATAAAGATTATGAAACAAAAGAGATCCAGCTACATGATGGCGAAGTTTTGGTGGATAGCATTAATGTTGTAACGCTTCCTGGAAAGAGTCCGGATCCGGTTTCTATTGCCGATCCAGCCAAACCAAATGAAGCAGCCGTAGAAGAAACCACAAGTGAAACAACAAATGGTGCAACTGAAGCAGAAGAATCTTCTGTCGTAACTTCCGATAACTTAGAGGAATTAAAAAATACGGATACCTATTTTGAAGAAGTTCGAGCTACCATTAATATGGATCGAAACGAAATTCTTTCTATGCTTACGGCAGTCATTGAAGAAACGAAAGATGGTCCGGAAAAAAATAATGCAACACAGCAGAAACTAAAAATTATTGATTATATGAATAAAGAAAAGGTTATTGAAAATTTAATTGAAAACAAAGGTTTTGCAGATGCACTGGTTCTTATAACAGATACTTCTGTTAACGTAACTGTAAATAAACAGGAATTATCTCAGACCGATGTGGCAAAAATATATGATATCGTAATGAGAGAAACGGGAAGAAATGCGGAACAAATCGTGATTCAAAGTAAATTTTAAACTCTGAAAACATTGTTTATTCTACGCATTTCTGCTATAATAGGCAAGAGGTGAGTGGAATGAACGCAATCAATGACGAAAAATATGGCACAATAAAAATATCTGATGAGGTTATTGCTGTTTGCGCGATGAATGCCACTTTAAAGACAGAAGGTGTATCCTCTTTAAGTCGAGGTATTACCGACAGTATTTCTAATATGTTAGGCAAGGAACCTCTATATAAAGGCATAAAGGTAGCTCAAACTGATTATGGCATTGTGATAGACATTTATCCAATTGTCTTTTTAGGAGTGAAGATTCCTGAGGTTGCTTTTAACATTCAAAAAAATGTGAAAAAAGAAGTAGAACACATGCTTGATGAACCAGTTAAGGCTGTGAACATTCATGTTCAGGGTGTGGATGTCAAGCAGAGTAAATAAATCCCTATACAATCGGAGGAATGTATGCGAAGAACACAAGCAAGAGAGCTATTAATGCAGATGCTTTTTCAGATGGAAGTACAAAATGATTACAGTGACTCTATAAAAAAACGAGTTGCAAAAGAAAACTTAGAAGAATCCAACCAAAAGGATTACTTTGAAGAAATGTACGATTTGATTACATTACATTTACCTGAAATTGATCAACGTATTGAAGAATGCAGTAACAATTGGAAAATTAATCGTTTGGCAAAAGTTGATTTAGCCATATTGCGATTATCAATTATAGAACTTTTATACAGAAATGATATCCCGGATTCCGTGTCAATTAATGAGGCCGTAGATCTTGCAAAGAAATTTGGAGGAGACGATTCCGGTAAATTTGTAAATGGTGTATTAGGTAAAATTGTAAGAGGCAAACAAAAAGAAAACGAATAGAAAAAATGGAGAAATGAAATGATACTTGGTATTGATACCAGTAACTATACAACATCAGTTGCATTAACGGATGAAAACGGAAACATTCTACTCGATAAAAGGACACCGTTGGTGGTAAAACAGGGCGAAAGAGGGCTACGGCAATCACACGCCCTTTTTCAACATATGGAGAATTTACCATTGCTTCTAAGCGAGGTACTGAAAGAGCCCTTACGTTCTCAAATTAAAGCAATCGCAGTCAGTAGCAGACCACGTCCTGTAGAAGGCTCTTATATGCCTGTATTTAAAGCAGGCATGCAGTTCGGAAACGTATTATCAAATGCACTTGCAGTTCCTTGTTATATGTTTTCTCATCAAGAAGGACATTTGGCAGCAGCTGCTCATAATACCTTGATAAACGATGAGACATCTTATTTCGCTTATCATTTATCCGGAGGTACCTGTGAGCTATTAGATGTGAATGAGCAGGAGATTTCCATTATCGGGGGATCAAATGATATTTCCTTTGGACAATTGATTGACCGTTTCGGTGTTGCAATGGACCTTGCTTTTCCTGCAGGAAAAGCAATGGATGAAATTGCGCTTACTCAATGGGAAAAACAGGATCAAACAAAACCATCCAATCAGTTAAAGCCGATTCCGATCAAAGAGCTTTATCTGAATTTATCCGGTATCGAAACACAGGCCCTTCGTATTTTGCAGTCTGTAGACGCGAAAGACAAGCAAGAAGTACAAAATGCTCTGGTTTTAGAACTCTTTTTAAAAATCAGCGATTCTTTGGAAAAGCTAACAAAAGCAGCATTAAAGCATCAACATAAAAAACAAGTCTTATTTACCGGAGGAGTATCTGCAAGTACTTTTTTACGAAAACGCCTTTTAGATGCTTTTTCAAATGATAAAATCGATCTATTTTTCGGAGAGCCGAAGCTTTCTTCAGACAATGCAGTCGGTATTTCCTTGTTGGGAGGGAAAGCGTTATGGCATTAAAGCCCATTAGTGTATCCCAAGTAAATGGATACATCAAACGCATTTTACAATCTGATCCGATATTAGGCAATGTTTCCGTCATCGGAGAAATTTCAAATTTAAAATACCATACTTCTGGACATGTCTATTTTACTTTGAAGGATGCTAACAGTAAGTTGAATTGTTTTTTAGGTTCTGAATATTTACGGAATCTACGCTATGAACTTTCCGATGGAATGGAAATTACGGCACATGGCTATCTTTCCGTATACGAACGTGGAGGAAGCTATTCGTTAAACATAAAAGATGTCTCCCTTTCAGGAATAGGAAATTTAAGCATTGCGTTTGAACAGCTAAAGAAAAAATTAGAAGCAGAGGGTCTTTTTGATATAAAATATAAAAAGAGTTTGCCGTTTTTTCCAAAGAAAATTGGAGTAATGACTTCACCAACCGGAGCCGCCGTTCGTGATATTATTAAAATAATAAAATCACGAAATAATTATGTAGATATATTAGTATACCCTTGTTTGGTACAAGGTCCGGAAGCAGCAAAAGATATTTCAGAGGGAATAAATAATATTAATCGGAAGTTTCCAGATTTGGACGTCTTAATTATCGGCAGAGGAGGAGGATCTCTCGAAGAGCTTTGGTCATTTAATGAAGAAATCGTAGCGAGAAGTATTTTTTCTTCCGTAATCCCGATTATTTCTGCAGTTGGACATGAAACCGATTTCACAATTTCTGATTTTGTAGCAGACTTTCGTGCGGAGACACCTACAGCGGCAGCACAAATGGCAGTGCCAAATACGTTCGAATTACAAAGTGTTTGTCAAGATTTCCTTTCTTCCATAAGACATGGTTTATCACACAGGTTGGAGTATGATGCAATGCGAGTTTCTATGCACGACAAACAAAAATTATTTGATTCATTAAAGAGTCGTTTGCAATATGAGACTTTACGCTTACAACAGCAAAAAGAAAAACTAGAAGCACTCAATCCTTTATCAATTATGGAACGCGGCTATGGAATACTTACCGATAAGGACGGAAATTTCTTAAATACAATTTCTCAAATTGATTTGGGTGATCAGTTATTTGTACAAATTAAGGATGGCCGCCTGCATTGTACAGTGAATGAGAAATATAGCTTGAATAGGGAGATGATAGTAAATGACCGCGAATAAAAATTTAACCTTTGAAGAGGCACTTAAAGGATTGGAAGCAGCAGCAAATGCATTAAAACGAAATGAAGGAACGCTTGAAGATGCCATTAAGAATTATGAACAAGGTATTGTTTTTTATGAACAATGCAATCATATACTAAAAGAAGCAAAGCAGCGAATTGAAATTTACGACAAAGAAACGCAGGAACAAAGAGAATTCTAAGAGGAGGAAATTAATATGGAAAATAAAGAATACATTTATTTGAAGAATTTACTGGAAGAACATCTTTTGGACTTCTTACCTGAGGTTGACCATAAAAGTATTACGTTATACGAATCTATGTGTTATAGTTTATCAGCCGGAGGAAAAAGAATTCGCCCTGTATTACTTTTAGCTGCTTGTGATTTTTGTGGATATGATATAAAGCAGGCTTTACCTTATGCCTGTGCAATGGAATATATCCAAACCTATTCCTTAATTCACGATGATTTGCCGGCTATGGATAATGACGATCTTCGAAGAGGCATGCCCTCCAATCATAAAGTTTATGGGGATGCAATGGCAATTCTAGCAGGCGATGGTCTTTTAACCTCTGCATTTGAAGCAATGAATAAGGATATGCTTCTCTATTTTGATGATCCTGAAAAATTAATCTGCCGTGTGAAAGCAAGTTATGAAATTTCAAAGGGTGCAGGCTGTCGTGGTATGGTCGCAGGTCAAGCTTCCGATATTGAAAATGAAAATAAGCAATGCTCAAAGGAAATGATCGATTATATTCATTTGAATAAAACAGCAGCTTTAATCATGTCTGCAATTATGTCAGGTGCATATTTGGCTGGTGCAGATGATGAAAAGCGCCGTGATTTAAGTATATATGCAGAATGTGTCGGTTTGGCTTATCAGATTGTTGATGATATTTTGGATATTTGCGGTGACCAAGATGAACTTGGAAAAAAGGTTGGTGTGGATGCAAAACAAAATAAATCAACCTATCCAGCTATTTATGGTTTGGAAGAATCGAGAAGAAGGGCAACTGAGCTCTTAGAAAATGCTTTAAATATAATGGCACCTTATTATGACCAAGCTGAGGTCTTTACTGCAGTTGCTGAATATTTATTAAAGCAAATTAAATAATGATAGGAGACTTTCATTTTATGAAGCATTTGTTAAATGATGATAATTTCCCACAAAAACTAAAGTCCATGACGGAGCATGAATTGGAATTATTATCTTATGAAATTCGTCAGACGTTATTGGATACGATTTCCGTTACCGGAGGGCATTTGTCTTCCAATTTAGGAGTTGTGGAGTTAACAATAGCACTTCATACCGTATTTGATACACCAAAGGATAAAATTATTTGGGATGTAGGACATCAGGCCTATGTACACAAAATGTTAACGGGCAGAAGCGGAAAAATGCATACCCTTAGAACTTATGGAGGAATCAGTGGATTTCCAAGACTGGAAGAAAGTATTCATGACATGTATGCGTCCGGACACAGCAGTACTTCCATTTCTGCAGCTTTTGGATATGCAGTAGCGAGAGATTTAAATCATGATGATTATTCTGTTGTTGCGGTCATAGGAGACGGGGCGTTAACAGGAGGGATTGCTTATGAAGCACTAAATAATGTTGGACAGTCCAATCGACCGATGATTGTCATATTAAATGACAATGAAATGTCGATTTCAAAAAACGTCGGCGGCATGTCTCAATACCTTGGAAGATTAAGAGCCTCTCACACATATTTAGAGTTTAAAAAGAAAGTAAAACATGCAGTAAAAGGTATCCCTAAATATGGCGAAGGTCTTTATTCCGGAATGGAACATATCAGGGATTCTTTAAAATATGCCGTAGTATCCGGAGCTATTTTTGAAGAGTTTGGTTTTAAATACTTCGGTCCTATTGATGGTCATAATATCCATGATTTGATTCAGGCAATGCAATTTGCAAAAAATATGCAGCAGCCTGTTCTTTTGCATGTCGTTACTAAAAAAGGAAAAGGTTATCGCAATGCAGAAAACAATCCAGGCAAATTTCATGGAATTGGAGCTTTCGATTTAAATACAGGAGAATTGCTTTCCGTTGCGAAAAACTTTACTTATTCACAAATTTTTGGAAAAAAAATAGTACAAATAGCACATCATGACCCACGTGTCGTTGCAATCAGCGCTGCAATGGTAGAAGCAACCGGACTTAATCGATTTCAGGAAAGATTCCCGGAACGTCTCTTTGATGTAGGAATTGCTGAACAGCATGCTGTTTCTTTTGCTGCAGGCATGGCTCTCAATGGGATGAAACCCGTCGTTGCCATTTATTCTACATTTTTACAAAGAGCTTATGATCAAATACTAATCGATGTATGTATGCAAAACCTTCCGGTTATTTTTGCAATTGACCGAGCCGGAAATGTAGGAAATGACGGTGAAACCCATAATGGTCAGTTTGATCTATCTTATCTGTCGCATATGCCGAATTTAACCATCATGGCTCCAAAGGACGGTAGTGAACTTGCAGAAATGCTTGAATATGCTTTTACACTGAATGGCCCTTGCGCCATTCGTTACCCAAGAGGTGAGGCAGAAGATTTGGATACAGAAAAAAAGAAACATTCACCGATAGATGGAAAAATTGAAGTTCTTTCTGAAGGAAATGACGGTGTATTGCTCGCAATCGGAAAGATGGTTGAGCCTGCAATAAAAGCTAAATTAATTTTAAAGCAAAAAGGACTTGATTTTGGGGTAGTAAATGCCCGATTTATAAAGCCGCTTGATGAAGATGGCATTCTTTCTTGTGTCAATACAAAGAAAGCCGTTATTACATTAGAAGACAATGCAATTATAGGAGGCTTTGGCTCCGAAGTATGTAAATTACTGAAGGAGAAGGGAAATGCTTCACAGAAATTATTACAAATCGGATGGCCGGATGTGTTTATTTCCCAGGGAAAGGTCTCAGAACTGATGAAACAATATGAATTAGATGCAAATGGAATTGTAAGAAGGGTGGCAGAGTTTATTGAAGGATAGATTGGATGTAATATTGGTAAACAAAGGATTGTTTCCGTCTCGAGAAAAAGCGAAAGCATCCATTATGGCAGGCATTGTTTTTGTAGATGGAAAAATGGTTGACAAAGCCGGTACATCGGTCTCCGATGACTCAGAGTTCACAATAAAAGGTGCCGTTTGCCCTTATGTAAGCCGTGGTGGATTGAAGCTGGCAAAAGCTTTAGAGTTATACTCCTTTTCTTTGGATGGCGCTGTTGCTATGGATATCGGGGCTTCAACTGGGGGATTTACGGATTGTATGCTGCAAAATGGTGCGAAAAAGGTTTATGCTGTTGATGTCGGATACGGACAGTTAGATTGGAAGCTTCGTAATGATGATCGAGTCGTTAACATGGAACGTGTAAATATCCGTTATTTAGATCCGCAAACCATAGAAGAAAAATTGGATTTTATCAGCATTGATGTTTCATTTATTTCTTTGCATTTGGTTCTTCCGGTAGCATCCTCACTTCTCAGTTCAACCGGCAAATTAGTTTGTCTGGTAAAGCCACAATTCGAAGCGGGCAGAAACCAAGTTGGAAAAAATGGTATTGTTCGAGAAAAAAGCACACATTTGGAAGTCCTTCATAAAGTAGCTGATTATGCTCTGGAAGCAGGATTTACAATTGGCGGTTTAACCTATTCACCGGTTACTGGTGCAAAAGGAAATATTGAATATTTGATGTATTTATGTAAAGACGAATCTTCTTGTGAAGCGTTAAATTATGATGAATTGGCTGAGTCTATTGTTAATGCATCCCATGAAGAATTAGACAAATAGAAAGAGGTAACCTATGGCACTCACACCCATGATGCAACAGTATATGGAAATTAAAGAAAAATATAGAGACTGTATTCTATTTTTCCGTTTGGGTGATTTTTATGAAATGTTCTTTGAAGATGCCATTACAGCCTCAAAGGAAATGGAAGTCACACTTACCGGAAAAAACTGCGGTCAAGAAGAAAGGGCGCCTATGTGCGGCGTTCCTTTTCACGCAGCCGATACTTACATAGCAAAACTTGTGGAGAAAGGCTATAAAGTAGCCATTTGTGAACAAGTAGAAGACCCAGCCCTTGCAAAAGGGATTGTAAAACGTGAAGTAATTCAAATCGTAACACCGGGTACCGTAGTCAGTCAAACCATGTTAAATGAAAAAGAAAATAATTACTTAGCATCGGTTTATATGGAAGATTCTCATGCAGGTCTTGCTTTTTGTGATATTTCCACAGGAGAAATCAGTACGACTGAATTTCATGGTAATTCTTCAAAAGAATTACTCTTAAATGAGCTTGTAAAATTGAAGGTAAAAGAAATCCTGGTCAATGAGGAAATTCTTTTTGAAGAATTTGATCAGGAAATCAAACAAGTAACGGATGCTTATATTACAACATTAAATAATAGCTACTATTCAAAAAACACAGCAGAAAGCCGTATTTTATCACAATTCGAGGTCGGCTCTTTAAAAGGGATTGGTCTTTCTGAGCATGCAAATGCAACCTTATCTTTAGGTGCCTTGTTATCCTATCTATTCGAAACTCAGAAACAAAATCTTTCTCATTTATCCCATTTAAAAATATACGACATTGAGAAGCATATGTCCTTGGATAAAGCGACTATAAAAAATCTGGAATTGACAGAAACGCTCTTCGAAAAAAAGGTACAAGGTTCTCTTCTGGGAATTTTAGATAAAACACACACTGCAATGGGATCCCGAAAACTAAAACAGTGGCTTCGAGAGCCCTTAAATAATTGTCCTCAAATTCAGGAAAGACTCGACGCAGTAGAACTGTTATTTGATCAGATATTAATACGAAATGATCTAAAGGAATGCCTAAAAAAAATCTATGATTTAGAACGTCTATGTGGCCGAGTTGCATGTGGAAATGCAAACGGGAAAGATTTTATTGCCTTAAAAAACTCTATTTTTGTCTTACCAGATATAAAGGAAGAGTTAAAACATTGCGGCAATTCATTACTTGAGCGCTTAGAAGCAGAAATGAATAGTCTGAAAGATGTTTATGATCGAATTGATTCTGCAGTTATAGAAGATCCCCCCTTTACAATTAAGGAAGGTGGTATCATCAAAAGCGGCTATTCAAAAGAATTGGATCAAATGAAGGATTCCATTAAAGATGGACAAGCTTGGATTGCATCACTAGAAACGACTGAAAGAGAACGTACAGGAATCAAAAATTTAAAAGTGGGCTATAACAAAGTTTTTGGTTATTATCTGGAAGTAACAAAATCCTATTTCCAATTAGTACCGGATAACTATATTCGAAAACAAACATTAGCAAACTGTGAACGCTATGTTACACCGGAATTAAAAGAAGTTGAAGCCGTAGTATTGAATGCTGAGGCAAAAATTAACCAAATGGAATATGAATTGTTTCTTTCCTTACGTCAGGAAATTCAAAACAGCATTGGAATCATTCAAGAGACCTCAGCTGCAATCGCCATACTCGATGTATTGGTTTCCTTTGCGGAAGCCAGCAATCGGTTAGGATATGTAAAACCAATCGTTCACGATGGAGATGAAATTATCATTGAAAAGGGAAGGCACCCAGTTATTGAGGCTACTATAAAGAATGGTATCTTTGTATCAAATGATACTTATTTGAACCGAAAAGATACAAGTATGCTCTTAATTACAGGACCAAATATGGCTGGAAAATCAACTTATATGAGACAGACCGCTCTAATTGTATTGATGGCGCAAATCGGCTGCTTTGTTCCTGCTGACCGAGCTTCGATAGGAATTGTCGATCGAATCTATACTCGAATTGGCGCATCCGACAATTTGGCACAGGGTCAAAGTACATTTTTCGTTGAAATGAGTGAACTTGCATATATTTTGAATACAGCAACAGAACGCAGCTTAGTTATTTTAGATGAAATTGGGAGAGGTACCAGTACCTATGATGGACTTTCCATTGCATGGGCAGTTGTGGAATATCTGTGCAGTCATAAAAATCATATCCGTACTTTGTTTGCAACACACTACCATGAATTAACCTCACTAGAAGGTCATATGGAAGGCGTCCAAAATCGAAATGTTGATGTTGCGGAAGAAAATGGTACCATCGTATTTCTACATAAAATTGTACCGGGAAGCGCAAGCCGAAGCTACGGAATTCATGTTGCAAAGCTTGCCGGTGTACCAACTCTATTATTAAATAATGCACAAGAAAAACTGGATGAACTTGAGTCTGAAAGCAAGGAAATGGATTTGCAGCAATACTTGAATACATCTTTTGTATCAAAAGATATAAACCCGATCTCTGAAGAAACACAGCAGCTTTCCTTGTTCGATTTTGCTCCAAATGAAATTGTAAAACGATTAAATGATTTAGACCTAATGAACCTTACACCATCTGAAGCCTTTTCCATTTTAGAAGACCTGAAATCTGCTGCTGAAAAAGCAGAAAGGAGTTACCGTTGAAATCAGTTGAACGAAGGAAAATACAAGCGCTTTCAAAGGATGTCGCAGATAAAATTGCAGCCGGCGAGGTGGTCGATCGCCCAATTTCTATTGTAAAAGAATTACTGGAGAATGCAATCGATGCTGGCGCAGACTCAATTGTAGTTGAAATAAAAAATGGAGGAAAAACCTACATCCGTATTACAGATAACGGATGTGGAATTCCTAAAAATGAGGTTGAGCTTGCATTCCAACGACATGCTACCAGTAAAATTAAGGAAGCAGCTGATTTAAATCACATTCATACCTTGGGCTTTCGTGGTGAAGCACTTTCTAGTATATGTGCGGTTTCCCGAACAGAATTGATTACGAAAACACCGGAAGAAAAAACAGGAATTCGTCTTTGCATTGATGGGGGACAAGTTGTTCATAAAACTGATACCGGTTGTCCCGATGGAACGACTATAATTGTTACTGATTTATTTTATAATACCCCGGCGCGGTTAAAGTTTTTAAAGGCTGATCATACAGAAAGCACCTTAATCATTGACTTTATTTCAAAAATGGCACTTGCTTATCCGGACATTAAAATTCGTCTGATTAATAATGGTTCCATTCTTTTTTCAACACCGGGAAAAGGAGATATATATACCAATATATTAACAATATACAGCAAAGAAATTGGTCAAAAACTAATTCATTTAACAGAGGATGATGAAAAAGGAATTAAACTGGAAGCTTACGTTTCTTCTCCTGACCAAACAAAAACCAATCGAAAAAGTCAGATTTTTTTTGTAAACGGCCGTTATATCAGCAGTAAAATTTTAGACAAAGCGGTTTCTGAAGCCTACGCAGAAAAATTATTCGAAGGTCGCTATCCCATTGCTTTTCTTTTTCTAAGTATTGATCCGGAACAGTTGGATGTAAACATTCATCCGAATAAGCAAGAAATACGATTTGATGATGAAGGCAATGTAAGCCACTTTGTACGAACATGCATTCGCAAAGGTCTATTAACGGCTGATGCCATTCCAGAGGTAAAAAAAGAAAATCTCTTTGCAAAAATGCCTGTAAATATAAAAAATAAAAAGACAGAAGAGCAGGTTGACATAAAAAAATTATTGGAAACAAAACGAAAAGAACAAGAGATCATAACAGAATCTCAAAATTCTCCGTTTATAAATAAAACTAATGAAAAAGCAAAAGATATAACTAAGAATATAGAAAATGATCTCTCTGTTGTAAAAGAATCATGCGAAACATATTCATTGCCTATACAGCAACCGGTGGAACAGCAAAATGGCATAACTGCCTTTGATCTTTCGAGTCTACGTCCGACCGGCTCTCTTTTCGGCACCTATATCACGGCAGTCGATGAAAATTATTTTTATTTAATTGATCAGCATGCGGCACACGAACGTGTCTTTTACGAAACTCTTCTGGAACAATATCATTTGGAAGAAAAACCATCACAGATTCTCTTGACGCCTTATTTGATAGAGATTCCTTATCGGTTAAAAAATGATGATGTTCATTGGATACATTGTCTGAAGCAAATTGGATTTGCCTTAGAAGAATTTGGGCAGAGATCGTATCGGGTTACGGAAATTCCAATGTATATGAGTTTGACTGAATCCGAACGATTTTTGGATTATTTTTGTGATAATCTTACGGAGGACGAGGAGCTTTCAGACCCTAAAAAATGGGATGATATTGTTATGAAAGCTTGTAAATCTGCAATAAAAGCTAATGATTCTTTGGATTTACAGGAAATGATTCAGCTTCTCAAAGATCTTTCTAATACGAAAAATCCATTTTCCTGTCCTCACGGAAGACCTACGTTTATTAAGATGAGCAAATATGAAATTGAAAAAATGTTTAAACGTACTTAACAATAAAAAAAGGATATGGTGATTTTGTGAAACGAAATATTGTAATTATCGCAGGCCCTACAGCTGTAGGAAAAACAGAATATGCCATTAAAATAGCACAAAACCTCGGTGGTGAAATTGTATCAGCGGATTCAATGCAAATTTACCGCTATATGAATATCGGCAGTGCAAAACCAACAAAAGAAGAATTGGCGCAAGCTCGTCATTACATGGTAGATGAAATCGATCCCAAAACAGATTTCAGCGTTGCAGAATATCAAAAAAAAGCAAAAGAATGCATCGCGCAAATTTTTGACAAAAATGCACTTCCGATTATTAGCGGAGGTACGGGATTGTATGTAAATTCTTTGATTTATGATATGGATTTCTCAGTCATTCCGAAGCAAACACAGTTTCGTAAACAGCTGCAAAAAGAAGCCGAAACTTATGGTAATGAATTCATACATGAAAAATTAAGAAAAAAAGATCCAAAAGCAGCAGAACGCATCCATCCTAATAATGTAAAAAAGGTCATTCGTGCCCTAGAAATTTTGGAATCAGGAGAAACCGATGTGCGAGAATTTGAAGAATCGTTCGTAAAAACGAAAGATTACGAAGTCATTTTGGTAGGATTGAACCGCAATCGTGATGAATTGTATGAACGAATCAATCATAGGGTGGATCTCCTGATGAAAGCAGGACTTCTTCAAGAAATTCAACAGCTATTGGATATCGGACTAACCGAAAGTAATATTTCAATGAAGGGAATTGGCTATAAAGAACTAATCGATTATTTTCATGGAGCTTATTCACTGGAAGAAGCAGTGGAACGGATTAAAAAGAACACACGTCATTATGCAAAACGTCAGCTTACATGGTTTCGGCGTTATAAGGAAATGCAGTGGTTTAATCTTTCAGAATTTGAATGCAGTCAAAAAGCAGAAGAGGCAATTTTAAATTATATCAAGAGCAATTTACCTTAACGGAGGTTGTTATGTCTTCACAAAAAGAAATTCAAATACAAAATAAAAAAGGAAAGCCGACAAATATTCTATTGAAAGAAAATGATATTATAAATCATTGCGTGGAAGTAGAAAAAGAACTTCCTCGTTGGCTTAACGGATTTTTTATGTATCTAAAAGGCAATTTGCTTCCAATGTCACGTTTGGCATACTTAAGAGATGTTCGTTTTTTTTGCCGCTATTTAATTGAAGAAACGGATTTAACACAAGCAACAGAACCAAGAGACATTCTTGTTGAAGATTTTGAGCAAATACAAGCAGTTGATATCAATTTATTCATTGATTATTGTCGTCGTTATAAAATAGAAACCGATAAAAATATCATCATATATGAGAACGACAAAAAATCACTTGCACGAAAAAAATCATCCTTATCCGTCTTTTTTAAATACCTATATCGTGATGGTTTGGTACCTAAAAACATTACTGACGGTTTTGACCCAATTAAGCTTCCAAAGGCATCGGATCGAGAAATCAAAGCATTACAGGATGATGAAGTCATGATTATGTTAGATGCCGTTACCAATGGAACCGGTTTGACAGATCATGAACGCAGGTATTGGGAAAAAACAAAGCATCGTGACAGATGCATTCTCATTTTTTTTGTTACATATGGCTTACGATTGTCAGAACTGCAGCAGCTTAATGTCTCATCTTTTAATTTCAGCCGCGGTGAATTTAAAATTTATAGAAAAAGAGCCAAAGAATCTTTGATGCCTTTAAACAATACCGTAATGGAAGCTCTGCAAAATTATTTGGATTTAGAGCGCCCAAACAATAACCAGCTTCCAAAGGAAGAGGCGGATGCTCTATTTCTTTCTTTGCAAAAAAAACGTATGACAGAACGTCAAATTCGTGAAATGGTTAAAAAATATACTTCAATTACTCTAAAAACAGGAAGAAAGCAAGGCTATAGTCCGCATAAGCTGCGTGCAACGGCTGCAACCTCACTGATTGCTCGCGGGAATTCCATCTATGATGTGCAGGCACTTTTAGACCATGATAATGTTACAACGACCCAGCTTTATGCCGCACATAAGATGAATGTAAAAAGGGATTTAATTAAAGTCTTCGAATGGAAAGAAGAAAAATAGAAATCCAGTACTAAAACAGATAAAATACTAAACATACATATATAAAGTTCAACAACAAATTGATAATAATTGAAATAATAAATAAAATAATATAATCATCTTAAAAAATAAATTAAAAAGAGGGAAACAAATGCAAAAAAACACCAATCAATTATTAAAAGAATCCTTAGGAATCCATGAAAATGTAATAGACGCTGTATCACAAGCAGAAGAAGAAATCAAAGGCATCTTTTCTGAACTCGATGATATCATGGCGTTCAATCAATATAAAGTTTTGGATGTATTTCAAAAATGCCGAATCAGTGATATGCATTTCGCTTGGAATACTGGATATGGTTATGATGATCCCGGAAGAGATGCATTGGAAAAAGTATATGCCATGCTCTTTAAAACAGAAGCCGCTTTGGTACGTCCGATTATTGTAAATGGAACACATGCATTAACTTTAACTTTAACGGGTATTTTAAGACCAGGAGATGAGTTGATTTATTGTACGGGAAAGCCTTATGATACCTTGGAAGAGGTAATTGGTCTCCGAAAAGAAGGGCGAGGCTCCTTAAAAGAATTTGGAATTACCTACAAACAAGTGGATTTAAAAGAAGATGGTACCATTGATTTGAATACTTTGAAAAATACCATTTCTTCCAAAACTAAAATGGTTTGTGTTCAAAGAGCAACCGGATACGGTTGGCGCAAAGCCATTACCATTCCCGAAATGGAAGAATGGGCTCGCTTTGTAAAAGAAATCAATCCAAATATCGTTTGCATGGTTGATAATTGCTATGGAGAATTTTTAGATACGAAAGAGCCAACCGAAGTCGGTGTTGATGTTATCGCCGGTTCATTAATTAAAAACCCAGGAGGAGGTTTGGCATTAACGGGGGGATACATTGCCGGACATTCCGATTTAATTGAGAACATTTCTTATCGAATGACTTCCCCTGGAATTGGCGGGGAATGTGGGCTTACCTTTGGTCAAACTCGTACAATGCTGCAAGGACTTTTCATCGCTCCAAAAGTAGTTAATGGTGCTATAAAAGGTGCAATATTATGTGCAAAAGTCTTCCAAAATTTAGGATATGAAGTTTGTCCAAAACCGGATGAAAAAAGAAGTGATATTATCGAAGCTGTCAAATTAGGTTCTGCAGAAGCAGTAATTGCTTTTTGTGAAGGTATTCAGGCAGCTGCTCCAATTGATTCTCACGTAAAACCGGTAGCTTGGGATATGCCGGGTTATGCAGATCCTGTAATTATGGCAGCAGGGGCATTCGTACAGGGCTCTTCCATTGAATTAAGTGCAGATGCACCGATTCGACCTCCTTATATTGTATATTTTCAAGGCGGTCTCACTTATGAGCACTCCAAATTTGGTGTAATTAAAGCATTGCAAGCTTTGTATGAAAAAGAAATAATTAAATAAGAAGAAAGTAGGGGGATTAGGAGTTAATTTATGCAAAAAGATAAACGCAAAAAGCAATTTCAACTTTTCTTTTCTATTGTAAAGCTAACGCTTTTGCTGGTTATCGTATTAGGGGTACCTTTGATACTTTATTTTTGGTTTCCTGATTTTTTAAACCGATTTAAAACTCAAGAGGAGATTAATGCATTTCTTTCACAATACCACACAGCCGGTATCTTTATTTATATCGGACTTCAAATCATGCAAATCATTATTTGTATCATTCCGGGACAAATGCTGCAGTTTGCAGCTGGATACGCTTATTACTTTTGGATTGGTTTTTTCCTCTCCATTATCGGAATTGGCTTGGGTACCGTTATTACATTTTATTTAGCAAGGATACTAGGAAAAAATGCAATGCACGTTCTATTCGGGGAAAAGAAAATCAATCATTTTATCGAAATGTTGAACAGCAAACGGGCATATATGGTGATTTTTATACTGTATGTAATTCCAGGGTTTCCAAAGGATCTAATTACTTATGCAGCCGGTGTCTCAGAAATAAAATTAAAGCCATATTTGATTTTATCTCTGGTAGGCAGAACACCTGCCTTAATGGCTACGATTATGATTGGTGCGATGACCCGAACTGGTAGTTATACGAATGTCATTCTTCTTTGTATTGCAGTTGTCTTTCTCTCAATTGTTTGTTTCGTACACAGAAAGAAGTTCATTGGTATTACTGATGTTATATACAATCAATTAACGCAATCAAGAAAAAGAAGTTACAGATAAAGAAGTTACAGATAAAGTAAAAGAAAAGGAGCATCCGTTTTAAAAAAGAACGAGTTGAAATTATTATGAAGCATCGATTTTTAATAATATTTTTTGTTACTATTTTTGTATTCAGCTGGATTCAGCCTACTTTGGCACTCGAAAGATCCATTTCTATTTCCACTGATGTACAAATTAATCTTGGAAAAAAGGTTGCAGAAAATTTCAAAATTCAGGAAAGAAAGTTATCCAATCAGACCAAAAAGATCAATTATAAAGTCATACCTTTGTCCGTTCCGATTTTAATGTTTCACCATATTTCCGACGAAGAAAATTCAGTTTTAACTTCTAACACTTTTCGTCGTTATATGATGGAATTAAAAGAAGGCGGGTATGAAACTATTTTCTATGAAGATTTATATGCATTTGTAAAAGGTGAAAAGGATTTACCTGAAAAACCGGTTATTATTACCTTTGATGATGGATATGAAAGCAATTACTTATATGCTTATCCAATTTTAAAGGGACTGGGTATGAAAGCTGAAATTTCAATTATTGGTAGTTCCGTTGGCTTAGATAAAAATCCAAACACAGGACTTCCGATTATTCCGCATTTTTCCTGGGAACAGGCAAAAGAGATGGTGAATTCAGGTTTTATACGGATTCGTTCCCACAGCTATGAAATGCATCAACATGTTTCTGCTGAAGAAGTCAATCGTCTTGGTGTCATAAAGAAAGCTTACGAATCTCCACAATATTATTTTAATATGTTTTCACAAGATACGAAGCAAATGAAAGAATTAATAGAGAAAAATTTAAACTATGATGATTTAGCATATACATATCCTTATGGAAAATACAATTTACAAACAGAACATGCACTGCAAAATATGAAATACAAAATTACAATTACAACAAACCCTGGAGTAAATCGGGTGAAAATCGGAGAAAATGATTCTTTACATACTATGAAACGCATTCCTTGTGATACCAATAACTCACAAAACATAATCGATCGAATTAAATATTATGAAGAAAATTATTAATAATTTTAAAAAAAAGCTACGGAGTTTATCCCGTAGCTTTTCTATATAATCCATACCTTATTCTATATTCTATTTGTCTACATTTTGTCTACATTGTGAATCGTTATAATAATTTTTTTATCTAAAATATGATTCTTTTTCTCTGAAAAATTCATAATATACTCTGACATTTTCCAAGTCAGACCAATTTTACTCTGTAATTTGCTTTTGATCTAAGTCATAAATTTTACCCTCAAGGGTACCTAAAAGAAACGGAGAGTGCGTTGCAATGATAAACTGGCAGCCAAGCAATCTTGCACGCCTGTTTATTTCATTGGCAAGCTTGATTTGATTGCTTGGAGAAAGTGAGGTTTCCGGCTCATCTAAAAGATAAAGAGCGTCCATCTCAATTTCTTCCTCTAAAAGCTGATATGCTGTTTCTCCATTTGAATATTTTTCTTTACTAAATTCTAAATTTTCCATTGCCTGCTTAAGCTTCACCGGACGCATTTTTCTTTCAATTGTATTTTCATCTGCATCTTCAATTCCAAGTGTTCTTGCACAATGTCGAATATAAGCATCCAACATGGTTCTTTTATCTTCTACTTGTTTCACTTCATTTAAAATATCTTCACTTTTAATATATCGACTGCTTTTTGGAATTGCAGTTAATTCCTCCGCTATAATACCATTGCACTCATTAATGTACTGAAAAAAAGCTTCCCCACATGCTTTTGAACGTACTGATCCATTTAACTTATAATGATTGGCAATCACATTCAATACAGTAGATTTTCCGGAAGCATTCGCTCCATAAAGTATCGTAATGGAATCAAAGAACATAACATCGATTCTACGAGAACTCAATATGTTGTAAGGATATATGTTTTGCGTCATAGCTGTATTCTTAGAAAATTCAAAGCCTCTTAAATAGATCATTTTAATACTCCTAAAACCGAATTGATATAAATTTTAAAATAAGTATAGCATAAATATCAAAAAAGAACAAATGTTTTAATTTTCCCTTTACAAAGAACATACATTCTGTTATTATGTTGTTACAAACACATGTTCTTTTAAAGTAGGAGGGCGTTATAATGACTAAGAAATATCGAATCGTATCAAAATCTCGTTTTACCGTTTTTATGAGTTTGTTTTTCATACTTCTCATCGTAATTATGAATTCCTTATTCGGCTTTTATCAATCAGACAGTCTAACGCAAACAAACTATATGGAAATTCAAATTCAAGATGGTGATACTTTATGGAATTTAGCAAAAGAATTCGGGCCAGCTCACCAAGATCTTCGTGCAGTGGTTCATGAAATCTGTATGATCAATCAAATCTCCGCAGATTGTATCTATCCAGGGCAATCTATTTTGATTCCATCTACTATTTAATAAATATCTTTCATATTCTTCAATTTGTTCTGAAATAGTATGGATTTTTACTCGTACTGTACATAATTAGATTTAAAGAGAGATTTTACAGGTATAAAACCATTAAAAGGAAAAAAAAGTCGCTTAAATCGACGATTTGAGGCTCGTCCAGTTAAAACGTTGAAATTTCAACGTTTATAAATGCAGATTAAGAATTTGAACTTTAAAACATCAAATGATATAGAAAAAACAATCATTGGATCGATGAAATTCACTGGATGTAAATAAAGACAAAAGAAATATATACAAATTGTGGTGGAATAAGAATATATAGAAAAGTAAGTATTAAATAAGGTGATTTTTTTAAGATTGAATTAAAATAGATTTATATAAGAAATGAAAAAGAATTGTGATAGATTAAATTCAATTTAAAAAATAAGATTAAGAAGATAAGAGATAGGACATACAGAATGGTTTAAATAGATATTAGTGATATAATATAAAATAATATATTTATATAAAGGGACTCAAAAGGAACAAATTTATGGTTAAAAAGCCAAAAAGTTGTTTCTTCTTTAAATTTTGTATATACTATTCCGAAAACACACATTTTAGGAATAGTTATCCTTCGTTTCAAAGCCCCTGTTTAGAGACTTTGCAGATTCTTGTCAATTAAACGAAACGTCTTTAATATCTATTTTTAATACTTATTTTAAATTAATTTCCGTTTCATTCAACTTTAATCATATAGCAATATGGTTCCCTTTGAATCCTCAACTAGTATAAATATAGGTAACTCTTCTTATAAACAACTCCAAAACTTTGACTAACTATAATTCAAAACATTTTACTCCATTTTGCTATTTATAAGGAAGATTTTTAATATCTGAGCTTATTACCATTTTTAACACCTCATTATATATTTCTCCCTAATTATGTTTATCAAGTTAATCTTACATCTAAATATCTACATTAGTACTTAGAATTTGGTAACTCCTTAGAGTTTTCTAATGGAGGCCCATCACAAGGTAGCGTGATTATAAAACGGCTTCCCTTATTTAACTCGGACTCAACATGAATTTCACCATTAAGCATAGAGAGATTTTCTTTTACTACATATAAGCCAATCCCCTCCCCAGAAATGTTTGAAACATTGATTCCTCTAAAATATGCATTAAATAAGTTCTTCATATCTTCCGAACGAATACCAATACCCGTATCTTCAATCACGATCTTTAGTTCTTCTTCTATTAATTCGTAAGAAACCAATACTTTTCCATTTGGTTCAGTAAACTTATATGCATTGGTTAAAATGTTATAAATACATTGACTTAATTTATATTTATCACTTTTAACAACGATCTTCTTATTACTTTGCAAGGATAAATCAATTTGCTTTTTACTGAATTGTACCTTTAATGAGCCAATAATTAATTTCAGAAGCTGATTCATTTCAACATCCTC
>JAYFPL010000024.1:0-11139 GCA_034927775.1 Anaerovorax sp.
CTTACCAATCCCCCTCCTCCTGCAATGCTGCATAAGGTAGCAGGGACCGCCAATGCAAAATATACCTTTCCAGCAAGAAGGTATACCACCAAACTTGATACATTAGAAGCCAAATTTGCCACTTTTGCATTTCCGCTGGCAGTGACATAATCAAAACCAACAAGTGATGTATATGCAAGAATAAAGAAAGTACCGGTTCCAGGTCCGATTAGTCCATCATACATCCCTACAAAAAAACCAATTAAACCACAAGTAGCATAAAGTAAACGTCCTTCTAACATTTTTTCTCGTAGGCGCACTCGATTGCTCCCGTAAAGCACAACAATGGCTACTACAGGAATAAGAAAAATACAGATTTTTTTTAAAAGTATCGTCGAAATCAAGAGATTCACCATTGAACCGATTGCAGCACCTAATAAAGAGAGAACTGCAGATATTACGGCACTTCTTACATGCATTTTTCCGTTTTTATAATAGCGTATAGTGGAAAAAAGTGTACCAATACTGGCTGAAAACTTATTGCATCCAAAAGCAGAGTGTACCGGAATTCCCGTAATCATATATGCTGGCAAGCTTACCAATCCCCCTCCTCCTGCAATGCTATCAATAAAGCTGGATAAAAAGATCAATGGACAAGTCACCAGTATCATTTCAAAATAACTCAATTCCGCCTCCATTTACATCTTGTTAAGGATTGCTTCCACTGTTTCTTCTACTGACATACCCTCTGATTCCAGAACAATATCCGCCTCTTTTTCATATAAAGAGGTTCGTCGCTCATAAAGATCGGCAATTGTCTCACCCTTTGCCATCGTAATGCCTCTTGTACTGATATTATTTAAACGGCTTTCAATTACATAAAGAGGCAATTTTAAATAGATTAGTTTCCCACTTTTTCTCAAATGCTCCATTGCATTTTCGTAATATACAGCACTACCACCAGTAGAAACAACTGCATTATTCACCTGCAAATCACAAAGAATCCTTTCTTCTAGATTTTTAAAATAATCATTTCCCTTAATATTAATAATATCTTGCAATAACGCACCTTCTTTTTCCTGAATTAACAGGTCGGTGTCTATAAAAGTTTTTCCTACTGTCTTTGCTAAAATTACACCTACGGTACTCTTTCCGCAAGCTGGCATTCCAATTAAAATAATGTTACTCATACGACAATCCTCATAAAATAATGATAAAAAGGTAACAGAGAAAAATTAACGATATCTCCTATTAGATAAAAAAGCAGAGCCAACAGGGCTCTGCTTATTAACATTTGAATCCTATATGCGAATTATTCTTCTTCGGAAACAGCTTCTGCTTCTTCTGCGTTTTCCTCGAAAATAGGTGGTTCTAACGTTTCTTTGATGCTTAAGCTGATTCTTTTTCTTTCTTTGTCAATTTCAAGAATCTTTGCATCGACATCCTGACCTACAGAAATTTCATCTGCAATGTTTGTCACACGCTTGTAAGCAACTTCAGAAATATGAACCAATCCGTCTAATCCTGGTTCTAGCTCTACAAATGCACCATAATCTTTAATCTGAACTACTTTACCCTTAATTACCTGACCAACCTGATATTTTTCATCAATGATGGACCATGGCTCAGGCTGATTCTGCTTTAAGCCAAGAGAAATCTTGCCTTTTTCTGTATTCATAGATAAAATCTTTACGTTTACTTTCTGTCCAATTTCTAAAGCTTCTTGTGGATGCTTTAGCTTGCCCCAAGAAATCTCAGAAATATGAAGCAGACCATCTAAACCGCCGATATCTACAAATGCACCATAATCAGTAAATCGCATTACAGTACCTTCTACGATATCACCTACATTTAAGCCTTCCCAAATTTCAGCAACTTTCTTTGCTTTTTCTTCTGTCAAGTAAGCCTTATGAGAGAATACAGCTTTGTTTCTTCTCTGGTCAACACGACTTACTTTTACCGGTAATACTTTTCCGATAAATTCATCAGCTTTTTCTACAAAACGGTCGGAAAGCTGAGACATCGGAATAAATCCGGATACTTCTTTATAAACAGCAATAACGCCGCCTTTTACTTCTTTTACAATTTTTGCGTTTACAACTGATTTATTTTCAAGAGCTTCATTAATCTCATCCCAGTGCTCATTGACTTCGAGCTTCTTCTTGGACAATAAAATGTTTCCATCTCCATCATCAGTTTTGATAACCTTTGCCTGGATTTCGTCACCTTCCTGGAATAAGTCCGTCAGCTCCTCATCTCCATCTAAAGTCAATTCTTCTTTCGGAATGATACCGTCTTTTTTGCAACCTAAATTCACGACAATATATCGATTTGTCACGTGAACGATTTCTCCTGTAACGATTTCACCTCTTGATGGCAACCGTAAGGATTTTTCAATCTCATCCATCAAGGCGTCCATTCCGTTCATTTCTTCTTCGTGCAGTTCTTTGTTAGCAATAGCTTCACTCATAGCAGCAATAACCTCCTTAATTATACGTTCAGGAGACGAGGCTCCTGCCGCAATACCTATTTTATTACATTTTGTGACTTCTTTCAATGGTAAATCTTTTTTATTTTGAACAAAATAGGATTTTTCACAATTTTTTTTGGCAATCTCATATAATTTTTTAGAATTAGAGCTGTTTTTACCTCCAATTACAATCATCATATCTGATTTTTTAGCCAACTCCATGCAGCTTCTTTGTCTATCTTGTGTTGCATTACATATTGTATTCTTTACTAAAACTTCATTTTTATTTTGTAATTCTGATACAATTTCATCAAAATAGCTCTGCCGAATCGTTGTCTGGGCCACTACAAAAAGGGAATCTGCTGTTATCATCTTTGCCTCTTCTATAGAGGAAACCACAATTCCTTGATTCTGCGTCCATCCTTTTATCCCTTTTACTTCTGCATGGTTAGGGTCACCTACAATAATCACTTGGTATCCTTGCTTCGTAGCTTCCTTTACCAATTCATGAATTTTCTTTACAAAAGGGCATGTAGCATCGACTAAATTTACTTGATGCTTTTTCGCTTCTTCATAAAATTGTTCTGTCTCACCGTGAGACCGTATAATTACGGTATCACCCGGTTTTGTTTCAGTAAAATCAAAAATAGCGGTAACACCCTTTTTCGCCAGTTCTTCAATTACACTGTCATTATGAATTAATGGGCCAAATGTAAAGGTTTTCCCTAGATTATCTTCCTTTGTATTAATGGTTTCTTCGGTCTTACGTAAGGCTTCTCTTACACCGAAACAAAACCCGGAATGTTCTGCTACTGTAATTGTCATCGTTCTTTTTTTTCCAGTACCTCTAAAAATTTTTTAAAGGCATTTTCCTTTCCATTTTGTGTTGGATGATAGTAGGTTACATTTTCCCGATATAAATCATCCGGTAAATATTGTTGTTTTACATACCCACCATAATCGTGCGGATATTTATAACCTTGTCCAAGACCGCGTTTCTTTGCTCCCTGATAATGACTGTCCTTTAAATGACTTGGTACTTCTTCAATCTTACGTTGTTTTAAATCTGCCATAGCTTGTGAAATCGCAAGAATTGAAGAATTCGATTTTGGACAAGAAGCTAATAATAACACTGCCTCTGATAAAATAATTTGTGCTTCCGGATAACCTACCATTTGGCTTGCTTGAACACACGATGTTACAATCGAAATAGCACTTGGATAAGCCAAACCTACATCCTCACTGGCAATTACCATGAGCCTTCTCCCAATCATTAGGATATCCGCATCTGCTTGCATCAGTCTTGCCAAATAATGTATGGCGGCATCGGGATCACTGCCGCGTATAGACTTTTGCAGAGCAGAAAGCAAATTATACTTGTCCTCGCTTTTATCATAAAAGCTTGTTTGCCTTTGCATTGCTTCTCCAACAGCCTTTAGATCCACCTTGGCCGGTTTCTTTAAATTTTCCGCAATGAACCCCAACGTATCCAGAGCAACTCTAGCATCGCCTCCGCTTCGGTCAGCGAGCATTTGTAACGCTTCATCCTCCCATTGCAAATCTAAGTTTCCCAGGCCTCGCTCTTTCTCTGTCATGGCACGTTTTAGAATTTGAAAAAGGCTTTCTTTGTCCAATGCCTTAAATTCATAAATCAAACGTACACGACTTAATATAGCATTATTCACCGCAAAATAAGGATTTTCTGTTGTACTTCCAATAAATCGAATTACCCCTTCTTCCAAAGCTTGTAGAAGAGAATCCTGTTGGAGTTTATTCCAGCGATGAAATTCATCAACATAAACATAAGTAGTCTGTTTTTGTAAACCAAAAAATTTTAATTTCGATTTTTCAATGATTTCTTTTAATTCCTTTATTCCAGTATTTGAAGCATTCAATTCATAAAAATCTGCATCCATTTCCCTGGCTACGATACGAGCCAATGTCGTTTTTCCAGTACCAGACGGTCCAAAAAATATGGCGGAATCAAACGTTTTATTTTTTATTGCATTATACAATAACGAATCTTTATATATAAAATGCTGTTGTCCGACAAACTCGTCCAAATGCTGTGGACGCATTCGCGTTGAAAGTGGAATCATAGTTTCCAATCCTCTCCATTCTGTTTTATCTTTTGTTCTTTTTTAGCTTTTAATCTTTCTTTTAATTTTACTTTCTATATTTATTTCTAATTTGTCTTTCGGAAATTTTTGTTGCTCATTAAAAATATTATATAGCATTACATTGGCACAACATAAGTATCTTCTACAACAGACTTTAATTGTTCCGCCGCAGCTTTTGCTTTTTCCTTCGTTTCATAAGGAATGCTCAGAACTTTAAAGCTTCCGTCTTTCTCCATTATAAATGTAGAAATATTCTTTTGTGTCAGCTCCTGCACGCAGGTATTTGCAGCCTCTTTATTTGAAAAGCTTCCAAACTGCAAACAAAATAAACCACTCGCATTTCCCTGGGAAGGTACTGTTTTTCCAGTCTCAGTGGATGCATCTGCCTTTTCCGGCAAATCCTTTACCTCTTGTTCTCCAACTACGACTTCTTCACCAGTTTTATTACCATTTTGGCTGTCTGCTTTTGAATCATCATTACTATCTGTAACTCCATTTTGAGTAGAATTCAAATCAGAAGGTACGGTTGCACTCCCATTATCAACAACCTCTGATTGCAATTCCTCCTGCGATTCCCGTTCAGAGTAAAGTATAGGCGCAATCACATATTTTGTTCCCATATAGCCGGAAAACACTGATAGAAAAATGATGACCAGCAAAAATAACAATCCATTAAAACTCTTTCCATAACGACCGCGTCTTCTCAAAGCAATCCCCCTCTTTTCAAATTCATTCTATCTATTTTTATGAGACGAGCTTGAAAAGTATGCCTATATTTTACCATAATCATAGAATAATAAACAGAAAAAAGTACCATACTAAGCCAACAAGAAGCATTCTTATATATAGAAGGAAGATTATTATATGAATTTTTTACTGAAAAAAAATAATAAATCAAAAAGTAAGTCTCAAACTACAACACCCATTCAATCTAAACCATCTTCCGAAGAAAATATCAGCATTTATTTGGAAGATAACGTTGCAAAATTTCATAAGATATTTGGATCTGATACTACGATTAAATTTCGTAGATTTCAAAACCAAAAAAATCCTAAAATTAAGTGTTGTATCCTCTTTGTAGACGGCATGATTGATAATGTACTAATAAATGATCATATCATAGAACCGATTATGTTGAATCAACAATTGCGAGATAAAGATAATTTACTTGAAACACTAGAAGAAAAGGTTCTCTTCACCAATGATATCATTAAAAGCAATCAATTGACACAGCTAGTATCCGAATTACTCTCTGGAAATACAATTTTACTTGTTGACGGATGCAACTATGGTTTATCCCTCTCAACAAGAGGATGGTCTATGCGCTCCATCGCAGAACCGACTGCAGAAAAAGTATTGTCCGGACCACGCGAAGGATTTAACGAAGCTATTATTATTAATTTGTCTCTAATTCGAAGAAAAATCTGCAATCCAAATTTAAAATTTGAATTTATGACCATTGGAAAACAGACGCAAACAAAAATTGCGCTTTGCTACATTGATGGAATCGCAAACAAAGACGTATTGAATGATATGAAAAAAAGATTGCAGTCCATTTCCATTGATGGTGTTCTGGATACAAATTATGTAGAAGAATTAATCAAGGATTCACCACGTTCCCCATTTAAGACAACCGGATCAACAGAGCGACCGGATATCGTAGCTGCAAAGCTTTTAGAAGGTCGTGTAGCACTTATTATAGACGGTACACCGGTTGTACTCACAGCTCCATTTTTCTTTATTGAATATTTTCAATCAAACGATGACTATTATTCCAATTTTTACGTTGGAACATTCGGTCGTTGGCTTAGAATGCTTGGATTTTTTACTACTTTAAGCCTTCCCGCAGTTTATCTGGCCCTGGTAACCTTCCATCCGGATTTGCTTGCAACTCGGTTCTTGTTGAATCTATCCGAATCAAGGCTAGAGCTTCCATTTCCAACTTTATTTGAAATGATTTTACTCATCTTTTCGTTTGAATTGATTTTAGAAGGCGGTGCAAAAGTCCCTGCTAATTTTGGACAAACACTTTCTATTTTAGGTGGTCTGGTTTTAGGGCAAGCTGCAGTTGAAGCCAAACTTGTAAGTATACCGGTCGTCATTATTGTAGCTTTTACGGGTGTAACCGGCATCATGATTCCATATTTAAAAAGTCCATCGATTCTATTTCGAATTCTATGGCTTATTTTAGCATCCATATTAGGTTTTCCGGGATATCTTTTGGGTGTCATCAGCGTCATGATTCATTTAAGTTCCATGAAAAGTTTCGGTTTCCCATACCTATCCTCACTATCCACCAGCTTCCCTCAAAAATGCCAGGATACTTTTATCCGTTCCCCTTGGTATAAGATGAAATTACGTCCTTCTTATATTTCACCTTATAATCGTACAAGGCAAAGGAGTTAGTAAAATGAAGAAAGCAAACTTAAATACTATGTTATTTTTATGTTTGATTTTATGCTTCTCTATGATGCTTACAGGTTGTAAAAGCATGAAAGAGATTAACGATATGTCAATTTTGTCCGGTGCAGCAATCGATTTTGACACTGTAAGCAATCGCTATCGTGTTACCGGAGAAATCGTAAATAAAAGCATCAGTACGGCATCAGAAGATAATGTTGTGGAAACTATTTATGCAGATGGAAGATCTTTGGCTGAAGCCATTGAAAATTGTAATGAAGTTGATAGTCGAGAAACGTATTGGAGCCATGCAAAAACATTTGTAATAAGCAATTCGATTGCAAAAAATCAAGGAATTACTCCTCTGCTCGATTATGTCCTAAGAAATTATAAGATGCGAATTTCAATCAATCTTTTGGTCTCAAATTTACCACATGCATCACAAGTTTTGGATTTAAAAACATCGTCAACGAATATTAAATTTTTAGACTTAGATAAAATGCTGGTTACTTCGCAAGGAGTCGCTACTGCAGCACCTACAAAAGTATATCAGGCAATTGACATTCTGAAAAGTGAAGGAATACAATTATCCATTCCCATTGTATCTGCAAGAGAAGATATGGCTATAGTGAATGGAACTGCAATCTTTCGTGAAGATAAATTAGTCGGAACATTGAATCAAGAAGAAACGATTTACTTCCTTTTTCTTCAAAACCGCGTAGATCGTGGAAACATCTCGACCTCTGACGGGAGCATTACATTCCGTATCGAAAATAATCAAACAAAACTGCTTCCGAAAACAGAGGATGGAAAAACAGTCTTACAAATACTGATTAAGACAAAAGCGTCCATTTCCCAAATTTCTTCTTCGAAAAAATATACTCCGGAGGAGCTGGAAATGGCATTACAGAAAAACATTTCCGATGGCTGTCAAAAGGTTATTTCGAAAATGCAAAAGGATATAAAATCAGATGCTATTGGCTTTGGAAAAGCTATTAAAGAGGAGAATGCAACTTTATGGGATCTTATGCGAAAAGATTGGGATGTAGAAAAGTTTCCAAAACTTCCTGTAGAGCTTGAAACTCAAGTAAAATTACAATTAGGAGAAACACATTAAATGAATGAATTACGCGAAGAACAACAACCAAGATACATGGAATATCTTGCTTTTCTTTACTATCTAGGTACTTTTTTCTTTATCGGAAGATGCTTTCCAATGCATCGTATGGTATGGTTTTCCTTTTTTATAGCAGCAATCTTGGCAGCAATCATTCTATATGCCTTTTATCGTTATATTAAAAATCACGAGGTCGGCAAATGGCTTTTATTATCTGCGATGCTTATTTCCATTTTTATTGGTAGCTTTTCATTGTACTGCTTTACCGACTTTTTTCATACCTGTGTACTCAATGATACTCCTGTATGGCTGTTTCCATCTGCTTTCTTACTTGTTTGTGTAGTAATGGCAAAAAAAGATATTTATGTACTAGAACTGTTTTCAAGGTTGCTTGGTCCAGTCATTTTATTTCTTTTAATCTTAGCTGATTGCTCCAGTATCTCAAAGATAGAATTACCGTACACCCATGGCTTTTTAACCTTTGACGGTTTTATTCATCCGTCTATAAATGCATTTTGGGGATCAACGATTCTGTTTTTTATTATCTATTCTGCAGAAGGATTTGTTCTTTTAACACTGCTCTCTTTACGAAAAAAAAGTCCTTCTGTGTACAAAGATACAACAAAAGGACTTTTAATCAGTGTAATTTTATTATCGATAACCTATTTAGTAACTGTTTTGGCCCTTGGGCCGGAAGTATTTGAACTGTTAACTTATCCGGTTTATTACCCACCTGGACTTACTCAAACAGCAGAATACCTTGAACGAATCGAAGTAATCCTTCTTGCAGTATTTCTATTTTCCGAGTTTCTAAAATTCAGCTTACTTCTTATGATGTGCCGAAAAGCCGTGTCTTTTATTTATACTGCTTTTTCCAATAGCTCAACAAAAGAAACGAAAGCGTCATATCAATAGAATAACAAAACGTTAATATTCCATTAAAAATATGCTGCTTATTTGTCATTTGCTTGCATACAGTAACAGGGCACATAGACTTTTCATCGGAAGGCACTTTTTTTCCCAAAAAAGTATTTCCTAATATTGCAAGCCCCAAATAAAAGCTGCTGACAGTTGCTGCATGTTTTTTATAATTCCAGTTCATAAGAAAATTTCTCATACTAAACCTCCCCAAGTTTTGTATCTCGTACGTTCACATATTAAAATACAGGAACGACTGCTCCTTCATAGGTCTCCTCAATAAACTTCTTTGCAGTATCTGACTGCAATGCTTTCGCTAATGCTTGAATTGCAGGAGACTCTTCTTCGCCGCTCCGAACGACTAAAATATTTGCAAACGTTTCTGCTGCCAAAGAATCCTTCGCTTCCATTGCAACGGCATCCTTTGCTGCATTTAATCCTGCCAATAATGCATTGTTTCCGTTAATTACGCCAAACGCAACATCCGGAAGCGCTTTTGCAACCTGTGCTGCATCCAATTCTTCAAATTTTAAATTTTTTGGATTTTCAACAATATCATTTGGTGTTGCAAGCATCCCCGCATCTTCCTTCAGTTTTAAAAGGCCTAAATCTTGTAAAAGCAATAAGGATCTTGCTTCGTTTGTTGCATCATTTGGAACTGCAATGGAATCACCATCTTCCAAATCATCCAAGGAAGTCTTTTTACCAGGATATAACCCTAAAGGTTCATAGTGTATCTTTGCAACAGAAACCAAATTCATATTTCTTTCCTTATTGAAATCATCCAGGTACGGTTGATGCTGGAAATAATTTGCATCTAAAGATCCATCATCCAAAGCCATATTTGGTAATACATAGTCGGTAAACTCCGTTACCTGTAAATCATAACCTTCTGCAGCCAAGTCTTCTTTTATAGCGTTTAAAATCTCTGCATGGGGAGTGGTGGAAGCGCCTACTTTAATCACGGTCAAATCCTCACTTGGTGCCTTGTTTTCTCCACCGCAACCTGCAAGTAACCCAACGGATAGTAACAGAATCGCAAGTGTAATTCCTACTGTTTTTTTCATCTGAATTCCTCCATTTCCTATTTGTTTATTTTATGAAGAGAACTTGGTTATCCAATCGTTCTCTTATCACCTATTTTAGCAATATACATTCCAATTCCCTGTAAAATCTGTACAATGATAACCAAAAGAGCTACGGTAATAAACATGATATCCTTTTGATAACGAATAAACCCAAACCGTGTTGCAATATCTCCTAATCCACCGCCGCCTGCAACACCAGCCATTGCTGAATAGCCTAATATCGTAGTCACTGCAATTGCCGATCCGACTAATAAGGAAGGCCTTGCTTCCGGAAGAAGTACCTTACAGACAATTGTCATTGGCGAAGCTCCCATGCTTTGTGCCGCTTCAATTACACCTCCGTCCACTTCTTTAATGGACTGTTCTACAACTCTCGCAACAAAAGGCGCTGCCGATACCACTAAAGGAACCAATGTCGCTGTTGACCCAATCGAAGTTCCCGCTACTAAACGTGTAAACGGAATAATTGCAAAGAGTAAAATTAAAAATGGTATAGAACGTAAAATGTTCACTACGATGTTTAATACTCCATTTAACCATCTTATTGGGTAAAATCCATTTTTATCCGTAATCACCAAAATAACCCCTACCGGAAGTCCAATAATATATGCAATTAAAGTAGAGCCCAATGTCATATATAGTGTTTCCAAAATACCCATTTGTATCATATGAATCGTTGTTTCATTTATATTCACAAAAAAATTACTCAGCAAAATTATGCACCTCCTCTACAGAAACATTCTGTGTGGACAAAAATTGAATCATTTTATCTGCGATTGTTTCATCTTCTGGCAATTGGATAATCATCTGCCCGAATGCCTTTCCATCAATGTTCTTGGTATCTGCAAACATAATATTAACTGGAGACTTGCATGCAAGAACCATTGTTCCAATCACAGGTTCAAACGAAGAGTTACCATTAAATACAATTCGAAGATGCTTTCCCTTTTTCTCTAGACCAAAATCTATACTCTGATCGGTTGGATGTACGAGCCTTTGCGCTGATAGTGTTTTGGGATGCGAAAAAATTTCCTGTACCCTGCCCAC
>JAYFPL010000065.1:0-9447 GCA_034927775.1 Anaerovorax sp.
ACATAAATCACATATGCATTGGATTAGGCTGGTAATCGTAGGATCATCATAGAACCTTTCTATCATAAGAGTCTCTTCTTTAATATAATCTTTGTATGTATCCATAAACCAGAACCATTTTTCCTTCAGTTCGATATAATTTCCAATAATCCTTTCATAAATAACCAAAAAATCATTCATTTCCTGTATTTTAATTCGGTTGGCATAATCCTCAAATGTTTTAAAGCTAGCAAGTTCTTTGGGATAAAATGGATTAAACCTACTTGTTGCATTTGTAGATTTGCGAAATTTAGCTGGAGAAACGCGATGGTGCTTTTTAAATGCAGAGCTATAATTTGATGAACTATATCCATAATCCAACCCAATATCCGTAATGGTTTTATTCTTTTCCAGCTTGATAGCAACAGCACTCTGATCCATTTTCAGACGTTTCATAAATGCATAGATACTTTCACCTGTTACCTCCTTGAAAGCTCTACAAAAGTAAAATTTTGAGAAATGAAAGTACTCTGCTACATCTCCAATCGATATATTCTCATCAAAATGCTGCAAGATGTAATCAATACTTTGATTTATTAGTTCCTTTTTCTTCATAATACACCCTTTAGTAAATCTAATTCTCAGCTTATCCATCAATCTTATAATCCATTTAACTACTTATGTTAGTAAGGGAATCATCGCAATGATTCCCTTACTAATTTATTCATAATTTAATTTTACTTATTAGATTAGTCATTTTCTAAAAATAACAAGGTTTCTTTAAAAAACTCGTCTTGATTCGATAACATTGCTGGATGCCCTCCATGTTCAAAAATGAACAAATCCCCATGACCAATTTCTTCTATCATCCTTGAATATGTCTTTCTATAGAAATCATTATCTACACATGTTATGAATTCATCTTCTTTACTACCTGTCATTAAAATATCTGCTTTCAATTCAGAAAGTGGTTTATGAAAAAATCTGCCTATTAATTTTGCATGCTCAGCAATCGCATTCGTGTCATTGTCAACAATACTTTCCCAATCATTGCCGTGCATAGCCTGATAAAACATCCTTGCTCCAGTATTTTGTTTAGACGTCTCTCTGTCATTCATAATATTTGCTGTAAAAGCAGTTAGTGGATTTTCTCCCTCAAAACTATCTGCAATAACTTTTCTGATAAGATCTGGTCTATCTAAAGCCACATTGATAGCAACCAATGCCCCACCGCTGCTGCCAAGAATGGCAACATCACGATATTGTTTCTGGTCCAAAAACTCAATTACCTGTTGGGCTTCTTCATACCACAAATCTACGGGAAAGCGTTCAAGTCTATCAGATTTTCCATGCCCTAAAAAATCAAACAAAATCACCTTGTATTCACGAGCATATTGCATAGCAATACTTGAAAACATGTTCGATGAAGCAGTATTCCCATGTAAAAGTAGCAACGGTCTTCCTGTTCCTATTTCTTCAAAATATATTTTTTTCGATTGATATTGAAAATATGACATAATTGCCTCCTAATTTTAAATGTATTTTAAAATATTAAAATCTAGCAAGGCTATCTCAAAAATTGTAGCCTTGCTACTTAATCCAAATTCCCATATCGATTCTCCTTTCAAATTTTTACTTATACAAAATAAATTCACTTCAAACCTTCGGTGTTCTACTGAGCAACAGCACAAATTGTGTTACTCGTGTTAGTGTACGCTTTACCTGCAACATTATCATATAGTTCGATTTTCTTAAACCCGGCATTCTTAAGTTCTTCTTTTAAAGACACAGCGCTAAATATTTGATTCCAATTGTTATAACATTGACACTCGCTTTCTGTTACAATAACATACTGTTCAAGATAGTTACTTGTTTCCGGATAATAATAGTTACACTGAATACATAAATGTGGACAAGGAGACCAAAACCCTTGCGACATATACTCGACTGTTCGACCTTCCGAAAATCCTTCCATTTGCTGAAGTGTAAAACCATCTAAAATTAATGTTCCATTTGGTTTTAATGCCTTCTTGATTTTGGACAATAATATTTTACGTTCTTCTGGAGATAAAACACCAAAATCACAATAGATAAGAGTAACAACATCAAAAACAGCTTCAAAATCAATCTCAAGATAATTCTTATAAAAATACTCAATAGATAATGCTTTAGAAGATGCACTTTTTTTTGCATAGTCTATAGAGCGTTTTGAAAAATCAATTCCTGTAACAGAAAAACCTGTTTTACAAAACAGTTCTGTATAAAGGCCAGGACCGCATCCCAAATCGAGTAATTTGGTAGTACTATCATTTAGAAAATGATTTGCTATCCATTCAACGGATTCTAAAATAAAATCATATTTTCTGGATGCAGCTTCTATATTAACAGACAAATGTGCTTCTAACATCCCCTTTGATATATGTATATCATCCCAAAACGGAGCTGTACTCTTTTGATATAAATCTGGTTTTTTACTCAAATAATCTAATATTTTTTTATACATTGCAATACCACTTATTATATAAATAATCCCTTTCGATTATATCATTTAGAGATTAGCTGCAGCTTCGATCGGTAAAACAAAATTACTGTCAAATCTCCAAATGCCATCATCTCCTTTTTCTATCGTGTAGTATAAATCAAGTTCTCTTAATTCTTCAAAAATTGTAACTGTGTAATGAACATGTACCGTAATACTGTCTTCTTGCTTTGAATCGTCAATTGAAATAACCTTATCTCCATCATCATATGACAATAAACCTACATATCCTGCAAAGCAATACAACACACCGTCATACTCCTTGAATAATGGTAAATCCTTTTCCACACTATAATTTAATAATTCATTGCATAAACTATCTTCAAAATATTGATGTAAATAATCCGAAAGCTCTTCCATTGTAGAAATATCATTCTGAATTACACGCGCATAGTATCCCACATGATATTCCAGTTCAAATTCTATCTTATCATCATGATCCATCTCAATTTCACCATATCCGGTAAACCATGAATATACCTCTTCAGCGACAGTAAATCTGTCACTTATCATTTGTTCAAAATTTTTTTCATATTCAATATTATTCTTACTGTTTTTCGCACACCCTGTTATAATTAAAACCATGCATAAAGTCAGCATATAAATACGTATTAATGCTTTTCTTTTCATTTTTTTACATCTCCCTTTTTTGTAATTATTCACAAATAGGTAAACGAGCAAATTGATCTTGAACTATTTTCTCTCCGTAAGAAAATGGAATGGGATAGGAAAAAATAGGGCCATCCGATACAAAACTGTGGTATTCTCCATTTTCACCGCAGATATCGGCTCCCTCCTCAGAGATTGAACGAATTGTTTCTTCGGATAAAATCATACCCAGGTGAGCATCACTTAATCTTGTTGTATCAACAACAGTAATATTGGCAGTGAAGCCTTCTGCAATAAATTCCCGTACGAGCTTTTCGCGTGATTCCTGCCATAAAGGAAAATATGCTTCAATATCAGATTCTTTGCAAATATTAGTGCACCACTCCAAATGTCCTTCAATATCAATATCCCCGAACACGCAGACCTCTGCACCATTCTTCTTTTGTTCACGAAGCTCTTTCTTGAAATTATCTGCATACTCTTTCCCTGATGTTTTTATTAACTTAATCGGTATATTTAAAGATTTTGATACCTCATCTAATATATGCTCTGGCATACCGTGAAACCAAGAGCGATCCACATCAGTGTTATAAGTTATGATTAATGCCATTGGCTTCATACCTTGCTTTATAGCACGATAAATTGCTAATATACTGTCTTTCCCTCCACTATACGAAGCAACAAATTTCTTGTTTTTCATGTCCATAATCATTCTCCCAACATTTTAAGAAGTTGTGTGATATCGATATTTTGTCGTACTACATCAGCCAGCTTATCAAACTGAATATCGATATACTCAGCATAACTCATTTCACCATTGAGTCTTTCTGTTATATTCTTTTCTGTTTTCATATTGCCATCAACTAAGCTATCTTCATCTTCGATTTCTATAGAAGTATATGGCAAAATACCCATAATAGGCTTCTGCGTTAATTCTTCCAGGATGTCAACTCCTGATTTAAAATATTCCGTTTTCCCACGAAACTTATTTACAATAATTCCTTTTACCAGTTCTCTTTCTTCTTCATCAAGCAACATAATCGTGCCATAAATAGATGCAAAAACACCGCCACGACTGATATCTGAAACTAACAAAACCGGGCACTTCGCTTTTCTTGCAAATCCCATATTGACAACATCTTCTTGCTTTATATTCAGTTCAACAGGACTGCCAGCACCTTCTACCACAACAATATCATATTGGCACACCAATCGGTTGTATGCTTCAAGAATATTCTCAGCCAGCCGTTTCTTTAAGCTCTTGTATTCAAAATCTTTAAGGTATCCAATTGATTTGCCATTCAATATTACTTCCGATCCTCCAATAGCAGTTGGCTTTAACAATACCGGGTTCATATCCGTTTCTGGGCTTATTCCACAAGCATAAGCAGCGATTGCCTGTGACCTCGCCATTTCCATTCCATCCTCAAAAACATGTGCATTGGATGACAAATTTTGTGCTTTAAAAGGAGCCACTGAATACCCTGCCTGTTTTAACACTCTGCAGAGTCCTGTAACCAAAGTCGACTTTCCTGCTCCGGATGATGTTCCTTGAATCATGATAGACTTTCCCATATTCTTAACGACTCCCTCATATAATTTCCTACATTAATTTTATAAACCGGTTCAATAATTCGTGAATTTAAAACTTCGTCAGGAGTTCCAATTGCTTGAATTCTCCCATTATTCATCAATAAAATCCGATCCGATAACCGTACTGCAAGATTAATATCATGAAGCACACCGATAACGCTTTTACCGTTCTCTTTTGCCCAGCTTCTTAAAAAATCAATTAATTCAATTTGAAAATATAAATCAAGATGATTCGTAGGCTCATCCAGCAAAATCATATCAGGCTCTTGCACCAAAGCTTTTGCCAACAGAACTCTTTGAAGCTGCCCACCGGAAAGTGTGCTGATACTTTGAGAAGAAATATCTAAAAGCCCGACTGTTTTTAACGCAGATTTCACAGACATAACATCACTCTCATCAATATCCGATAAAAGACGTCGCTTTTTTTTAGCATATCGTCCCATCATCACAGTATCATAGATTGAATAATCAAAATAGATGGTTGTCATTTGACTAAACAAAGCAATTTTCCCCGCCAACGATTTTCGATTCATATTTTTTATATTTTGATTATCTATATAAATATCTCCATCAAATTTAATGATATTTGCAATCGTTCGAAGCAATGTTGTTTTTCCGCAGCCATTTGGTCCTATAATGGATAAATTTTCGCCTGTAGGAACCGAAAAAGAAATGTCATGTAAAACTTTTTTCTCATCATATCCAGCGGAAACATTTTGTACGTTAAGCATTCCTTTGACCTCCCTTACCTTGAAAATAGAGGAATATAAAAAATGGAGCACCAATCGCTGATGTAACTGCACCAACCGGTAATTCCACAGGTGCTACTATTGTTCTTGCTACTAAATCACACAATGTCATAAAAATTCCACCCATTAATGCAGTCGCAGGAATTACAATTTTATGTCTTGAACCAAAAATGCGGCGTGCCATATGCGGTGTAAATAAATCAACAAAACCAATCACTCCCGCAATAGAAACTGCACAACCGGTGAGAATTGCTCCAACTGCCAATAACATCCATTTCACTCTTAATACATTGACACCGGAAGCTTTTGCTTGTTCTTCGCCAAATGTCATTAAATCCATTTCACTGGAAAAGAACATCACTACAAATATCCCAATCATTGCAATCGGGAAAAGTAAAATAGGATGTGTCCAATCTTTGAGTGCAAAACTTCCAAGCTGCCAAAATGTTATTTGCTTTGCCGTTTGGTTGGCAAAAGCCATTATAAATGCAATCACTGCATTCGCAAACATAGAAAACGCCATACCCGTAAGGATAATTGTTATATTTCCCATGTTTCTATCTAGTTTTGTGGCAAGTGCTACTGCTAAAAATACGGTAAGAAGTCCAAACGACAATCCAAAAAAAGGAAGTGTTAATATGCCGAAAAATGAAAACCCAAATAGTATGGCAATACTTGCTCCAACGGCAGCACCTGAAGATATTCCCAAAGTATACGAAGATGCCAGCGGGTTGCGAAGAACCGATTGAGAAAGTACGCCGCTAACAGCCAACATACCTCCTACTATAAATGACAGTAATGCTCTCGGCAAACGTATTTTCAAAAAAATAACCATATTTGATTCAATTGGAGGTACATCAAAATGAATATCAAACAACTTTGATATTATGATTTTGAAAATATCAGATGGTGTTATAAAAACGCTTCCAATACAGATAGCGAATATTAAAACTAATACAGCAACGATTAGTAAAATAATAAATTTTATACTCTTTTTCATAATCAATCTTTATACACTTCCGGATACAATGCCTTTGCCATTTGCTTCAATGCGATAACAATATTATGAGAAGATAAGGAACTTGCATTTTTATCAATATAATAAACTTGCTCCTCTTTAATTGCCTTAATGCTCTCCCATCCGTTTCTTTGTAATATCTCCCCAACAGGGTTCTCAATATAATCACAGTTTGTGAAAATCACATCTGGATTCGCATTGATTATAGATTCTTCGGAAACATTAACCCAGCCCGATTGTTGTGCAAAAACATTTTCTGCACCTACGATTTCAAGCATTTCATTTATAAAAGTATCTTGACCAAAAGTACAAAGTGTTGGCTCTGATGCAATTTCAAAATATACTTTTTTCTTTGTTGTGACAGAATTTGATGCTTCTTTAACCTTATCAATTTCAGACTCCATAGATTTTATAATCGTTTCTGCTTCTTCAGATTCATTAACAATTTCTCCAATAAATAAGATACTTTTTTTAATTTCATCAATGCTATTGGCACTAGGAATTGCAACAACACAAACCCCTGCATCTCTAATTGGTTTGAATATATCTTCACCGCCACCTACATTGCTCATACCTGTAACAAAAACAATATCCGCATCCAAGGCAATGATTTGCTCAGTATCCGGTTTCATCATATCAAACTGCAACAAATTTTCAGGAATTCCTTCGATGGAAATGGAGTAGCTATCAATTGCGATCAGATGATCAGTCAATCCTAAAGCAACAAGGATATCCGTATTAGAAGTTCCTAACGAAATAATTTTATCCGTTTTCGTAGGCAGAACAATTTCATTCCCTAAAAGATCTGTTGTCATCTGTGACTGGTTATTATCAGAAAGATTGTCCCCATTATTGTTTTGGCAGCCTACAACCATTGATGTTATCAACAATGCTGCCAACAAGATTACTATTCTTTTTTTCATTTTTACAATTCCTCATCTCTAAGCTGTTTTTATTACACTTTTACATTTACCGTTCTCCAAAAACTTTTAAAGACATAATAAAAAGTTCTTGTCTCAGAACAAGAACTTGATTCATAAAAAACAATATAACAACATCTATCTTTCACGTTATATATGCACTTATAATCCTAGCCTTAATTCCTGTAAGACAACGTTTGGAACCCATATCGGCAGGTCTTACGACTTAGACATCAAACATCACTTTCGCCTTCCCGGAAAAAAACCAGTGGCATTCAGAAAGCAACTACATCAATACGTCAGCAGGACTGTTCAGGATTCACACCTGATTCCCTATTTTGCAAAATCATTTTGCATACCGATAATCGTATACTATTATACATTAATTTATGAAAGAGAACCATAACTATTTTGATTATTTTGTATTTTTTGAGTATTGTACTTTATTTTTACAACTTATACTTTATCATTTCAATCAAATTTACAAACATGTAATTTAGTCATTTATGCTCCCAACTCTTCATTGACTATTATAACTGTCATTTCCGATCCACCCATAGGCCTTTCTAATATCAGAAATCCATTACAAATTCGATCTGGGCTGTTACAGTCGTAGCATTTATCTGCATTTTTAGCACAAGGTGTCTTTCGATTCAATCTTTTTGCATTCTTTGGTGCTGCAATATTTCTTGCTCTCCATATAGCATCATTCAAATTTTCTGTTACTTTATTAATACCTATAATAAAATAAACTTTCTCATGTCCGTATGCTATCGATGAAATTCTATTGCCAGTTCCGTCAATATTTACAATCTCACCTGTTTCAGCAATCGCATTCGCTGAGCTAATATATATTTCTGCGCTGCCAGCCAATTTATTTACCTCTTTAGAACCACCATATTTTTCTATTAATTCAGGCAGCCAATGCCAATAAACAGTATTATTCTGCATAAGCGCCTTGTCTAATTCCATTTGTTTTACGGTTTGTGCTCCGCCAATACCAATCGTTTTTCCCGATAATGAATCTGTCATATATTTAACAGCTTCTTTCGATGTATCAAAATATTCCACATGAAATCCCTTTGTTTGAAGAGTATTTATCAATTTATTTTTATCCATTATCTTGTCCTCCTAAATCTTTTATAAATTTTATATTACGCTTATTTGTGAGGTGCATATTTTTTCATCTGGCTAAATAAAGTACCTCCAAAAATAAGGATTGCTCCTAGTACCTGATACCATGTTAGACTTTCTTCAAGAAATATAAACGCAAATATCAATGCGGAAGCAGGGTCTATATAGCTAAAAAGTGAAATATTTTGCCCGGACAAGTGTTTCATAGCTGTGATGTACATAGAAAAAGCGATGCCCGTATGTAAGATACCTAAAATAGAAATGAGTAAAATATCTTTACCCGCAGGAAGATACAATAGTTTCCCGGTTGTTGCGAAACAATAAATTGTCATAATAAGGGCTGCAACGATAAGTTGAACGAAGGTGCTTTCAAGCCCTGAAACTTCATGGATATATTTATTCACAATCATAAGTGCGGCATACAGCAGTGCAGCAATCAATGCATACAAAGCGCCTGAAGAAAACTCACCGACTCTTGTTCCGACAAGATTGACGATAAGCATTCCGATAACCGCCGCAGCAATGCCGATAACTTGTTGTGTCGTAACCTTCTCTTTAAAGATTACCGGCGCGAGGTAAAACACGATAATAGGTGCACAATAATATAACATTGTTGCAACACCTACCGAAGTATGTTGAAAGGCTTCAAACAAGAATGCCCAACCTCCGCCCAAGACGATGCCTGCAATAATCAAAGGAATCCAGTTTCTTCTAACACCTGTATAATCTATCGGTTTCTTTTTTATAACAAAAACAAGAAGCAAAAAAATGCTCCCGATAATTATTCTCCATTGTACGATTTCAGCACTTGGAATATTGATGTTCTTCACAAAAATACCTATGCTGCCGAAAATCAACATAGCTGATACGAATTTAAGCTTTGCAGTCATAAAATATCCTCTTTTG
>JAYFPL010000040.1:0-7500 GCA_034927775.1 Anaerovorax sp.
TCTTTGATGGTGCTTGGGTGTTCCAACACACCACCCGGTGTCGCACCGTTGGCGAAGAACTTGGCACCGTACTCCTCGCAAGCAATCGCCATGCCGATGGCGTTCTTTGCCATAGCAATCGGACTGTATCCTACAAGACCATCAAACCCAAGTCCCGGAATATGAAGCACATCGGAAGGCTGCAGGGTTACTGCAAACTCCTTATTTTTGATTGCTTCATCGGGACCACGGTAATAGGTGTAGTACAAGTGGCCGTTCTCATCTCTGTCCACGCTCATCTTGTTTGGCATCAGCGGATAGAGGGCAACTACCTCGTTTTTGCCGTTTCGGATAACCTGGGCATAGGCATTGCCCCACAGGAGCAGATGGGTCATGAGTGTCTCTCGGAATACGAAAGAACTCATTTCCGGATTTGGCTCATCATGGAGCAGTCGGTAAAGAGGATGGTCGATGGCTTTTTCCTTGCCACCGTCCTCGTTATATTTATATAAATGCAAAGGCAAGCCCGCCACGGCTTCAGCCAGAATACGGACACAGGAATACACCGCCGTCATCTGCATGGCAGAACGCTCTGTCACAGCTTTGCCGGAAGTTGTGCCGCCCATGTAAAAGGTGTAGGCACTGCCCGCTGTTTTATTTTCAGGCTTATCTCTGGACTTAAACATTCCCGTAAAGATACCCATATCAAATCACGCTCCTTCCTAAATAAACAAAATGCCACGCTCGTCATAAACGCTGGCACTGTTGGTGTTGCCACAGCGGATTGCACGGTCGAGTGCCATAATGGTAGCAACGGCACCGTCAATCTTTTCTGTGGATTTGGCTTTATCAGCTTTGATGTTTCCCGCAGGGTCCGTTTTGATGTAGATGTTATCCATCATCCAACGGAGAACGGGATGACCGCCGTGAGCCAGTTTTTTCTCCATCGCAAGTTTCATCAGTTCTTTGGTCGGAGGGGACATATCTTTGTACCCTTGACCGAAAGGCACTACCGTAAATCCCATGCCCTCAAGGTTCTGCACCATCTGCACAGCACCCCAACGGTCATAGGCGATTTCACGGATGTTATACTTCTCACCCAGGGACTCGATGAATTTCTCAATGTAGCCGTAATGAACTACATTGCCCTCGGTGGTCATAAGCAAGTCCTGTCGTTCCCAAATGTCATACGGCACATGGTCACGTCGCACACGCAGGTCGATGTTATCTTCCGGTATCCAGAAATACGGGAGAATGATGTATTTATCATCCTCATCTTCCGGTGGAAACACCAACACAAAAGCCGTAATATCCGTTGTGGAAGAAAGGTCAAGACCGCCGTAGCAGACACGGCCTTCCAGTTCGGATTTGTCGGTAGGAAACGCACAGGCATCCCACACTGCCATCGGCATCCAACGGACAGCCTGCTTGACCCACTGATTCAGACGAAGCTGACGGAAAGCGTTCTCTTCGCCAGGGTTCTGCTGTGCCTGTTCACAGGCTTGCTGCACCTTATCGATGCCGACCGTCACCCCAAGGGAGGGATTAGCTTTCTTCCATACTTCCGGGTCAGTCCAGTCATCATCATCCTCTGCACCGTAAATCACAGGGTAGAAGGTAGGGTCAACTTTTCGACCTTCGATGATGTCCTTTGCCTTCTGGTGGATTTCATAGCAGATGGACTGCGTATCATTTCCCGCCGTGGTGATCAGGAAGTAAAGTGGCTGCATTCTTGCATCGCCGGAACCCTTGGTCATTACATCAAACAGTTTTCTGTTCGGTTGGGTATGCAGCTCATCAAAAATAACGCCGTGGGTCTTGAAACCATGCTTGTTTGCCACATCCGCAGACAGAGCCTTGTACTTACTTCCCGTAGGATTGTAGGTCATGGTCTTCTGGCTTGCCTGGATGGTCATTTTATTTTTCAGCAGAGGACTTCGCCTTACCATCTCCAATGCAACGTCAAATACGATTCGTGCCTGGTCTTTATCCGCAGCACAGCCGTAAACCTCTGCACCCGGCTCGAAGTCTGCACACAGAAGATACAGTGCCACTGCCGCCGCCAGTTCCGATTTCCCTTGCTTCTTCGGTATTTCGATGTAGGCTGTGTTGAACTGCCTGTAGCCGTTTGGTTTCAAAATGCCGAAGATGTCACGGATAATCTGCTCCTGCCAATCAATCAGTTCAAATGGTTTTCCATCCCATGTGCCTTTGGTATGACAGCAGAATTTTTCGATAAAACATACTGCGTGGTCGGCGGCATCCTTATCGTAATAGCTGCCCTCCGCCATAAAGCGGGTTGGTTTGTAGTTTTTCAGTTTTCGCAAATGCCGTCACCTCCTCAAAAATGGCATAAAAAATAGCCGCCACCATAATCGGTGCGACCTTCGTATACGAGGAACAGATCCTCACGGCTCCGTCCTGCCTTTACAGGATTTTTAATTGTGTTCGTTCAGTAAAATGCAAAGGGCAAGGTTGGCTTCTTTGGTTGCGGGTTCAACATCCCAACCTCTGTCATAGTTGGCAATAATCTCGCCATCGAGTTTCAGCATCAGCTTGCTGATTTTACCGCCGTTGATACCAAACTGGCTGCCTTCCTCATAAACCTTAATCCAGTAATGGACTGCCTTATAACCGCCGTCCGGCTTTGGAATGCCGATTGTTCCTTCTTTCCACATAGTCAGTCCTCCATTTCGCCTGTGAGTATAAAGTGAGTGTATTCCTTTCGGTGTTCCTCAAGGTACACCACCAATTCGTAAAAATGCATTTCGTTGGCAATATACTGTACCATCGGCACATCAAACATATTGGTTCGTCCGGTTGCTCGGATGGCGAGTATCTGTTCCTTGATTTTATTCATCGGTGCAGACCTCCTTGCCCATAAGCAACTCGGTATAGATTTTGGTGTAGCGTTCACACTCGCTGCCCTCGGAACCCGCAATGGCTCTGAGGTAGAAGTCGGCAGCTTCTTTTCTGCTGTCCCAGACTTCCGTCTGACCGTAACAGGTAATCTTCACGGCATCCAGTTTTCGACAACTATCGACACCGTACACCACATTCAAGCCGGAGCCGTTATCCCAACGAACCATGATGGAGGCAGTATCATCCACCCCTCGAACCGTACCCTTCGTGTCAATGGGTGGTGCCTGCATATCTTCCATCTGCACCAGTTCCACACGGCAGCCTACAGGGTAGGCTTTGCGTACACGCTCGACTGTTTCTTTATTCGGAAATCTCATGCTTGACACCTCCTTTGAAAGCACTGCTGCCGGAAAGGTTGCGGAGCAGAATTTTTCGCTCGGTCTTGTATTCGTTTCCGATAAAGCCGAGGCGGAGGAGAAAACAGCGGAATGCGTATTTCTCGTTGTCCACCGCTTTTTCCGTAGCATTGATGCGTTTCTGATTTTTACTCATTTCGCAAAGGGCAGCAATGAAGTGGCTGTAAGCCTTGACCTCGTCGGCATCCAACTCACCTTCGAACCAAGGGAAGGAAACCCTGTCCTCGCCGATTTCGATTGGTGTTGCCGAAATGCCCAACGCCTTCTTAATAAGACCGCCCTTGGCATCCAGAAGGTTTGTAAGGTTACCGACCGCAACCTTATCAAGAGGAATCGCCACCGTAAGCCCCACCGTTTCGCCCTGTGGCTCGTTTTCATAAGGGGTAAGGTAATCCGGCGGGCAATCTTCCATCGGCTCTTCTTCGGAAATTACAGGCTCCTGCTGTTCGCTGTCATACTCTGAGATGTCACTTTCAAACCCCTCATCGTAAAGATGCTCCAGAAGTCTTTCGATGACCTCACTGTCTGCCATATCATCAAACAGCAGGTTGCCTTCCTTGTCGATTGTGAAGTAGTCCACTTCGTATGCGCAGGTGGGAACTCCCTTGTACCTGCAGTCTGCCTCAAGCCATGTGGCTATGGTCTGTGCCAGTTCCTTGCGTTTTTTACCTGGAACATTGTAATGAATTCTCATTGTGAGTACCTCCTTTAATTTTTGGTACTACATATATCACTCTAAAGGCTCAAAATAGCAAGTAATATGTGCAAAATACAAGGGAGAAAGTTAGTAGATTTACACCCCTTCATTTTGTGTATAGTACACGATGCCTGTCAGCACATACACCACATTGGGCAGTGCCACGCCGTTGCCCCACATCTTATACTCCGCCGAATCAGAGTGAGGGTTCTGTAGCCACTTGAAGATTTGCTTCCGTGTCTTTGGTTTGCTTGATGTTCCCACAATCTTACGATGTGTTTCAAAGATTTCTGCCCACCGTGTGAGTTCCTCTTCAGAAGGAAGTTTCTCACCAAGGTCAGCACACCACCAATCCGGAAATCCCTGGAGCCTTGCACACTCCGTTGGAGTAAGTCTGCGGACAATGTACTCCAGATCCGAATCTGTGTCATTGACAAGCGGAGGGTCTTTGTAATCCGTAGCCACTAAAGTGTTGGCAAGTTCCTCTTCCGCAGAAGTAAAGAACGATGCCTTACTGCTTGAGTAGGTGGGAACGGCAACCGCATCGGGTCCCGTGGCTTTCAGTGTGGAATTGACACCCTCATCACTGATTCCCATGTTCCTTGTGAAGTTCTGACCGCAGTTATAGCTTTCACGGTCGATGGCGTAAACAACGGCGTGGCGGTCTACGGTGTTTAAGGTGTACATGACATTACTTTCCGCATAACCGTTGCCGTGGTGGGAAGGTCGGGAGCCGTTGCCTTCCACGATGGCAATGCCACCCTGGTTGCAAGTAGGATTGCCACCGTTCCCATCAAGGGTACGGGAGGTATCTGCTTTATAAAAACCGCTGTTGGGGTTTGCTGATTTCATGGCATTGCTGTCCTTGGAGCAGACACCGAAAGCGGTCGGCTCTACCACAAACGGCTGATTGTTTCCGCCTGTGCCGTAAGTAGCCGCCACGGTCTGTGCCACATCAAGAGGTCCCACATAGCGGGTATCCTGGGAGTGATTTTCATATACGGTTGCAGGAACGACTCCCGCTCGGAGTGTCGGAGATTTCTCCGCCTCATAACCGATGCCACGGCTGTCAGCAGAGTGTTCCGTGCAAAATCCCGCAGACTCCATAACACAAGGCGGATGATGTGCTTCGGCACGAAGGGTGCAGGTCACATCATCGGTGACATCCATACGGTTGCCACCTTGGTCATTTAAGACGATGCCTGTCGCAGGAGTGCTTTCTTCAGTAGTTCCGGCAGTTCTTTTCCACGGGCATCGGCTCGTTTCAAGATTCCTAAACAGGCCCTCTGACTCAAATAGTATTTTTCCGGCACACCCACCATTAAAATCTGCGACAAGATAGATTCGTCTTCTTCTTTGGGGAACTCCCCAATACTGTGCGTCAACGCATCTCCATGCGATGCTGAAACCATCTCCCATGATTTCTCCTGCACCTGTCCATTTTCCTTTTGGAGGACAAGGGACAACATAGTCACCTTTGACGGACGCGACTGCTTCGAGGACGGCTTTGAAATCTTCTCCTGCGTTTGAGGAGAAGGCGCCGGGGACATTTTCCCACACGATGTATCTTGGATACTCACCATTGGTTTTACACCTCATTTCTTTTACGATTCGGATTGCTTCGTAAAACAGACAGGAACGCTCACCATCAAGACCGCTGCGTTTTCCCGCCACGCTCATATCTTGGCAGGGACTGCCGAAAGTAATGATGTCCACGGGTTCAACTTCTGCGCCATTGATACCGGAAATATCTCCGAGGTGCTTCATCTGAGGAATGCGCCTGCTTGTTACACGAATAGGAAAAGGCTCAACTTCCGATGCCCACAAAGGGGTAATACCGGAAATCAAGCCTCCCAAAGGAAATCCCCCGGAGCCGTCAAACAGACTACCGAGGGTCATAGTTTTTTTATTCATCTGCACCAACCTCCTTCACAAGGTCGGCATAAGGTATCTGCACGCCGTTACGGATAACAAAGACACCGTCTGCATCACCTGTATCTTCCACATATCTGCGGAGGATAACCGATGCGTACTTTTCATCCAGTTCCATCGTATGGCAGATACGGTTGGTTCTCTCGCAAGCCATCAGCGTAGAACCGCTACCGCCGAAGGTATCGACCACGATGGAATTCTCACGGCTGGAATTGCCGATGGGATATGCCAGAAGGTCGAGCGGCTTGGAAGTCGGATGGTTTTTATTCTTCTTCGGCTTATCGAAGTTCCAGATGGTGGTCTGGCTTCTGCCTGCATTCTTACTCCAGTAGTGCTTGCCGTTCTGAAGGAAACCATAAAGCACAGGTTCGTGCTGCCACTGATAATCACTTCTTCCAAGCACCAGGGAATTTTTTACCCAAATGCAACAGCCGGAAAGGTGAAAGCCTGCATCGATAAATGCCTTACGGAAATTCAAGCCTTCCGTGTCGGCATGGAACACATAAGCGGCACCGCCTTTTTCCAGGTGGGCAGCCATGTTCTGAAATGCCGAAAGCAGAAATTCATAAAACTTCTCGCTTGCCATCTTATCGTTTTTAATGGACAGACCATCGGAACTTTCAAAGGCGACGTTATACGGAGGGTCAGTCAGCACAAGGTTGGCTTTCTTACCGTCCATCAGCGTAGCAACATCATCGGGGTTGGTGGCATCACCGCACATCAGTCTGTGTCTGCCAACCATCCACACATCGCCACGCTCCACAAAGGCAGCCTTTTCCAGAGCATCGTTCAAATCAAAATCGTCCTCTTCCACATCGGATTTATCATCCCCGGCAAAGAGGTCTGCGATTTCATCATCGTCAAAGCCTGCAAGACCGATATCAAAATCCATGCCCTGCAAGGACTCGATTTCGATTTTCAGCATTTCCTCGTCCCAGCCTGCGTCAAGCGCCATACGGTTGTCGGCAAGGATATAGGCTTTCTTTTGTGCCTCGGTAAGGTAGTCCACAAAAACACAAGGCACCTCATCGATGCCTTCTTCCTTGGCAGCCATCACACGCCCGTGTCCGGCAATGATACCGTAATCCTTATCAATAATGACAGGATTGATAAAGCCGAACTCACGGAGCGAAGAACGGAGCTTCATAATCTGCTCCGGAGAATGGGTGCGGGCGTTATTTACATACGGCACTAATTTTGTAATGGAAACAAGTTCCATCTGCGTTGTTGTTCTTCCCATAGCACCCTCCTTAATACAGACCCCATTCAGCGAACTTTTCAAAACCGCCAAGTCTCTGAATGTACTGACGGGCGATGTCTACTATTTCCGCATAAGGCTTGCCATCAATGGTATCATCTCCGATGGCACAGCAAAGCTGCACAGGCTCTTTGGTTTTCTGCGCCTTAAGGAACGCATAGATGTTTACAGACACATCCGCCTTGGATAAGTCCTTGCCGTGCAGACCGCCGCCTGTAACGGAATCAGCCATATCACTGCCAAGTTTACGGTTGGTAGCACCCGTATCCACATCCGTGCCTCCGGTCCAGTCACCGAGAGGATTGATTTCCGCACCGGAATAAAGCCTCTTCAAATCTACCGTTTCCACATTGCTC
>JAYFPL010000154.1:0-11394 GCA_034927775.1 Anaerovorax sp.
AAGAATAAGCAGTACTAAATTTAGAACTTGCTAAGTTTGATTATTATACAAGTAAAAAGCTTTTTGAATCAGGTGGTATTTAAAAGCAAGAATTTTTAAAAACAGAGGCTGCTTATGAAAATAGTAAAACGACGCTAGATAGTTTAAACAGTAAAAATTTATCAGAAAAAAATCGCATAGTAAGTCCTATCAATGGTACCGTAACTCGTGTAAATGCTACATTAGGTCTTCAAGCCAATGAGACACAAGATAAAAGTGCATTGTTTGTCATTGAAAATTTAGAGCAATTACAAATGGATGTCAATGTGAGCGAATATGACATTGGAAAGATTGAAGTAGGACAGCCGGTTGAAATCAAGGCAGAAGTTTTAGGTGAAAAAACTGTGGGCGGTGTTGTAAAACAGATTGCGCCGACTGGTGAAGTAAAAGATTCCGGAAATAAAGAGATGGTGATTCCGGTTACTATTTCAATTACAGAACGGGATTCGCACTTAATTGCTGGTGTTTCTGCAAAGGCTAATATTAAGGTTGGGGAAGCCAAGGGAGTTTTGGCATTGCCATTGGATGCTGTCATTGATGATCAGGTTACAGGAGAATCATATGTCTTTACATTGGAAAAAGGAAAATTAAAGAAAGTAAAAATAGAAAAAGGGTTAGAAAGTGATTTCTTTGTAGAACTGACTTCCGGAGACTTAAAAGAGGGAGATCAGCTTGTTCTTAACCCATCTTTGGACCTAGCCGAGGGTATGGAAGTAGATACTATGGCAGGGGAGGAATAAGATGAGTGAAATCATTAAAATAGAAAGTTTAGTAAAGGTTTATCAGAATGGTGATATTGAGGTTGAAGCTTTAAAATCCTTAAATCTTACGGTAAACCAAGGAGAATACATAGCAATAATGGGAGCTTCCGGTTCTGGTAAATCTACTTTAATGAATATATTAGGGTGTTTGGATCGTCCGACTTTCGGTCATTACTATCTGGATGGAATGGATGTAGCAGAAAAAAGCGACAATGAGTTATCAATTATTCGGAATCAGAAAATTGGTTTTGTATTTCAGTCATTTAATTTGATTCCACGTACCAGTGCATTAAAAAACGTTGAGTTGCCGATGGTCTATGCAAAGGTTCCGTTGGAAGAACGAGAAGAGAGAGCACAACAGCTCTTGGATCGAGTTGGAATTGGGCAAAGAGCAGACCATATGCCAAATGAAATTTCCGGTGGACAAAAACAAAGAGTTGCGATTGCAAGAGCGCTTGCAAATCGTCCGCCAATCATTTTAGCAGATGAACCGACCGGAAATTTAGACAGTAAATCCTCCGTAGAAATTATGGATATTTTTACGGATTTAAATCGTAAAGAAGGTAATACAGTTATCATCGTTACGCATGAACCGGATATTGCAGAATTTACTGATCGTGTCATAACCTTTAAAGATGGATGCATTATCTCAGATGTAAATAAAAAATTAAAGGCTTCCGTCGAAAAAGTAAACGAAGGGAGTGATGAGGTATGTTAATTTTAGAAAACATCCGACTGGCACTTTCTGCAATTCGAACCAATAAAATGCGTTCTTTCTTAACAATGTTAGGTATTATTATAGGAATTAGCTCTGTAATTGCTATTACAGCCATCGGCTCAAGTATTCAGGGTGTTGTCGATAAAGAGTTTGAAAATTTTGGTAAAAATGCAATGTATGTATATCCAAATTGGGAAATGGTTGATGATTATATCCCATCCGAAGCTTTTTTTAGCATAGATGAGTTGGATATGGCAAAAGAAAAGTTCGCAAAAGAAATTCGTTATATTGATCCATCACCGAGTGAGACAAGTGATGTTCGTGTCGGAAAAGTAGAAGGAAAGATTAACTTAACCGGATGTGCACCCGGACTGGATCGCATTATGAATTTAAACATTACTCATGGAAGAATGATTAACCAAGCAGACTTAGATGGGAAAAAAAATCGTTTGGTTCTTGAGTCCAGCGCAGCACAGAACCTGTTTGGTGTAGAAGATGCGGTTGGAAAGGAACTATCGTTAACAGTAGAAGGAGATAGTCAAGATTTTACGATTATTGGTATTTATAAAGAAGCAGAGTCTATTTTTAGTGGTATGAATCGAAGTGGAAATTTTAGCGGTTATGTACCATATACGGTGATGGCTCAGCAGGCAGATTCTTCTTATAGCTTTCTTTTATATTCATTTGATGGTGTTGATCAAGAAAAATTTGGTGAGAGAGTCACTTCATTTTTAGCTCGTACAAAAGGAATGCCTGATGGATATTACAATTTTGAATCATCTGCACTACAACAAAACAAAATGAATGATATGTTGGGTATTGTATCTATGGCAATTGGAGTCATTGCAGGTATTTCATTGCTCGTAGGCGGCATAGGTATTATGAATATCATGCTTGTTTCAGTTACGGAGCGTACAAGAGAAATTGGAATACGTAAATCCCTTGGAGCCAGGACGAAGGATATTCTACTGCAGTTTCTAATTGAATCAATGATCATTTCCGCGATTGGAGGCATGATTGGTACTTTACTGGGAATTGGAATTGCAGCTATTGGTATGAAGGTTGCGCATGTTTCTTTTGCAATCAATCCAATCATTATTTTCATCGCAGTTGGTTTTGCCGCTTTAGTCGGAATGTTCTTTGGAATTTATCCAGCTAGACGTGCTGCAAAGCTTGATCCAATTGAAGCTTTACGTTATGAATAAAGAAGATTTAATTGAAAGAATAAAATAAAAAAGATTAAAAAAAATAAAATTAATGATTTTACAGAAAAAAGGACGAGTTATTTCTCGTCCTTTTTATGCATGTGTTGTTTAAGCAACATTACGTGCTAATATTAATAATGCTTGGTCATCTAAAACGTAAATATCATATAAGATAAAATCTCCATATTCGCTAAATTCACCATTTTTTTCGTAATTTTCGTTTACGGCTGTAAAAAAATCTTCTGTTGAAAGCAATTCTGGAGTATTGTCGTCTTCGCTATTTGAAATGAAGGTGCAATACGAATGACTTGGTAAGATAAGTTCTCGGTTGGCAGCATAGCTTACAACTCGATAACCGCTTTCTTCTTTTTCATCCGTAACTAGTTCCTTTGGATGTACTGTTACAATGACTTCTTCGTTTTCATCTTTTGATAATTCAATTGAGCCGATTACTTTTTCTGCGCCATCAGAAATCAACTGATCTACATAACCATTATAAAGATAGTCAATTGTAATTTCCGGTGCATCCTTATCTCTTGGCTTACTACATCCGCTAAGAGTGATCGGTATGATTAGTAAAATTGCTAATAAAAAACACATAAATTGAATCTTAAATTTTTTTTGCATTTTTCCCCCTTTGTTGTCGTGATACACTGACTCGTACCTATTTTATTTGGAATTTGTAGGAAAATCAATAGATGCATAAATTTATTACAAAAATGTAATAATTGTCAGTGTTAAGATAAAGAATAGACCATAATATTTCTTTTATTTTCAACTGCAGGGAAATTAATTTTCTGACTCCAAACGGAGACTAAGTCAACCTTAATTCTCTGTACGTAAATTTCTCCTAAAAAATTAGTGCAATGAAATTCTAATGTTAATGAGAGAATGGAATTTTTAAAGGCGGTTTCTTTGTCCCCGCCGCTCTCTTTTATCAATGTTTTGTTAAAAGGAATACCGCCAATGATAAAAGGAATGGTACTTTGGTATGGTACTTTATTATTGAGTGAAATAGTCAATGTCTTGTATGGTAAAACAATTGACTTTTCACCTTGTCGTTTTATTTTTATAGTAAGTTGACATAGTTCAATATTAATAATATCGGTACGACTTACATTTGTCATTGTAAGGAGAACAACCAAACCGGAAGATTCTGTTGATATTTCCATATCCTCAGTAATGTTTACAAATGTATCATCAAGGTTGATACAAAAAACATCTTTAAGAACAAAATCTTTTAATTCATCCGGGCTCATACAATTAATATCTATAGTAGGGATATAATTATTTTCCTCAATTTTAATCAAACGTTTATTCATATCATTTGCCTGCTGGCTTAGAAAGATAGCCGCAACACCTAAGATTATAGTACCAAAAAAGGTAAAAAAAGCAGCATAAAAATTTAACAAATCATCTTTATGAAAAGAACTTTTAGAAAGCCAACTTCCTGGATGGTCAAAATAGCTTAAAATTTGTGGCATTAAAGCGCAAGGTAAAACGAGAAAAATAATAAGAAGGATGATATGAAACCACCATTTACGATATGTTTTTTTCAATTTTGGCACTCCTCTTTTATCTTATTTTCTAAAAGAATGTTTATAGTTTTACCCGATCCAATAAAAATATTGAAAGAATGAAAAATATATCTAAGAATAAAAAGTATTTAGAGTAGAATCAAAAGAAAAGATTGAAAAACTTAAAAAAAATATAGTAGAATGAAACAAAACAGAGTATGTAAATAGAAGTTAGAGAGGATGCGTTATGCCTAATGATAAAAAATTTGCGGTTCTAATTGATGCGGATAATATTTCGGATAAATATATTAAAGTAATATTAGACGAAGTTTCCAATGATGGAACGGCAACTTACAAGAGAATATATGGAGACTGGACAAAACCAGCTTTTGCTCAGTGGAAAAAAGTGCTTTTAGAACATTCAATTACTCCAATGCAGCAATATGGATATACAATAGGAAAGAACGCTACTGATTCGGCTATGATTATTGATGCAATGGATATTTTGTATTCAGGAAATGTAGATGGTTTTTGTTTAGTATCCAGTGACAGTGATTTTACAAGATTGGCGTCTCGTCTTAGAGAATCGGGAATGGATGTTGTAGGAATGGGGGAACAAAAAACACCAAAGGCATTTATTTCTGCCTGCAATAAATTTAAATATTTGGATATTTTATCTGGACAAGCTGCATTGAATCAGAATGACGGAAAAAATTCTGGGAAAAAATCAATAAAAAGTTCTAAAAATTTAAAGAATTCAAAGCAGGAACGTCAGGAAACGGAGCGATTAACAGAAAGAGATGATATAACTTCTGAAAAGATGGTTGAAGAGCAGATGACTAGCTTAGATACAATAAGAAGAGCGATTGCAACTATAGTTGAAGAAAATTCTGATGAAGATGAATGGGTATTCATTGGTGACATAGGAAACCGTTTGACAAAGAGATATCCGGATTTTGATGTCAGAAATTATGGGTTTAATAAATTAACACCGTTTATTAAGTCGCTGGACTTATTTGAAATTCGAGCAGTCGCAAGCGGGAGTTCTAATAATAAGCTTGTATATGTAAAAGAAAAAAATGAAGTAAAGCAGTAGTATGAAAATGATAATAAATGAAAAGAAGGAACGAACCTGAATTTAAAAGCTCAAGTCTTACAAGTAACTTGAAATATTTTCTAAATCAGAATATACTCAAACATATACAATATAAAAATTTAGAAACATAGGGAGGTTTGTATAATGGCATTATTGTGGACACAAAATTTAGCAGTTGGCGTTGAACTAATCGATCAACAACATAAAACTTGGTTTGAAAAAGCTGACCAATTATTTGAAGCAGGTAAACAAGGAAAGACAAACGAATATATAGTTAAAATGTTTGATTTTTTAGATGAGTATACTAAAACTCATTTTCGTGATGAAGAAAAGTATATGTTAAGTATTAATTATCCTGAGTATAATGTTCAAAAACAGTTACATACTGCATTTATCACAAAATTGGCTGAACTAAGAAAAGAATATGAGTCTTCCAATACAAAAATTAGTGTAATTATAAATTCAAATCAGTTTATCTTAGATTGGCTCGTAAAACATATATCAATGCAAGATAAAAAAATTGGTGAGTTTGCAAAAAAATTAAATGATTAAGTACATGTTTTTTTATGTACAATAGAATAAATTTAACGGAAACTTTGGAACCTTCAGACTGAAATTGGGAGGAAGGTGCCAAAAAGGACGGTCTCTTGATTATTGAGACCGTCCTTTTTTAATGAATAAAGAATATAGTTATAAACTAATATTTATTATTATTTTGATTTAATTCATTTGGTTGAAAGAAATGATTGTTTGCAGCATAATTCTCATATCCGCTATCTTTATATTTTTCATCAAATGAATTATTTTCTAGCGGTTTATTTGCATCGGTGAGGGTATTCTTCAATTTAAATTTGCTGACCAATCCATTTAATGTTTGTGCTTGACTGGATAATTCTTCACTGGCAGCTGCACTTTCCTCTGCTGTCGCTGAATTGGTTTGAATGACAGCAGATACTTGATCTGCTCCGATAGTGATTTGCTCTACTGCATTGGCTTGTACCTGAGAATCCTTTGATATTTCATCGATAATTTCTACAATGCTATTGATGTTAGAGACTACTGTTGCTAGAGAAGCAGCAGTTGCATCTGCAATTTTTGTACCGGCATCCACAGAATTGATTGTATCGGATATAAGTGCCGTTGTATTTTTTGCAGCTTCTGCACTTTTGCTTGCAAGATTTCTTACTTCATCTGCAACAACAGCAAATCCTTTTCCGGCACTGCCTGCTCTTGCAGCTTCTACAGCCGCATTGAGTGCCAAAATATTTGTTTGGAAGGCAATATCTTCAATGGTTTTTATTATTTTACTGATTTCATTTGATTTACCGTTTATTTCTTTCATTGCTTCTAACATATCACTCATTTGTTTATTACTTTTTTCAACTTCAGTGCACATATTCTCTGCATCTTTGTTTGCAGTTGCAGCATTTTCAGCTGTGGATTTTACTTTATGAGAAATATCGCTGATGGTTGCGGAAAGTTCTTCCATAGAGCTGGCTTGCTCTGTAGCACCTTGTGAAAGTGCTTGCGCACCGGAGGCTACGTGTTCGGAACTGCTGGAAACCATATCAGCCGTTTGTTGAACCTTAGAAAATGTAGTGTTTAAAGCTTGCAGGATATGGTTTAAGCTTTGCTTGATTTCTTGGAAGTCTCCAATGTATTCTCTTTCTACATTAACATTGAGATTACCCATAGAAATTGCATTTAAAATATAGGAGATTTCATTGATGTAGTCACTTATTGTTTTCGAAGTATTAGTGAATATTTCCGCCAATACTCCGAGTTCATCTTTTGTTTTAATTTGAGTCGTATCTTCGGATTTCAGATTACCTTCACCCATTTTTCTCGCCAAAATAACTAAATGATCTATCGGTGATAACGATTTTTTTAGTGTAGCTGTGCTGAATAGCGTCAATGCAATGATACCCACAATTGCAATGGCTGCAACTAGTAGTAAAAGATTACGCACGGCAACTAAAGCTTCGCTTTTATTAACGACAAAGGCACTTGTCCAAACATTGTCAGCTCCTTCGGTATGAATAGGAACACAAACCAAGTAAGCTTTGCCACCATAGATGGCATTGACTGAATCCGTAAGTGTTTGCTCACCGTTTTTGACAACTGTTAGTAGAGCACTTTCTTCTTCTGTTTTTTCACTTAGAGTTTGTCCAATTAATTCCTTATCTGCTGAATGAGAAACATAAGTTCCTTGGTTTGTCAGAGTATAGTGATATGAGGTTTCGTAACCTCCTAAATTATAGGATAGCGTATCCAAAGAATCGGTTAGGATATCACAAGTTGCTACTCCTAGGAAGCGGCCGCTATTATCAATAATTGGATTACTTAAGGTAACAAGCCAAACGGTCTCCCCGGTTGTTAATGTATAGGAATAAGGTTCGGTGATGTGCGTTGACATGATTTTTTTGGTTGTTGCATAATAATCTCCTGTTGAGTAAACGTCATAGTCTTGTAAGATATCTACTTTGACATTTGCGCCATCACGGAAGGCATAATAAGACATACCTTTTGGAGTATTTTCAAAGAACTGATTTGGTTCAAATGCATAGTAGGCTGAAAAAACTCTTTCGTCTTCCAAAATACCATTTAAAGATTGAACCAATAATTTTTTTGAGGTGTCAGGATCTAAACTTTTATAGCGCATGACTTCCTTTGACAATGATTTTGATAAGGTTTGAAGATTATCAAAATATTGCTTGGTTACAGTTGCATTGGCATCGGCTATGTAGGTTATTTCTGTTTTTACGCGATTTGAGATGATTTGGTTGAGCATGAATGTAAGAATAAGACAAATGATTACCATTACAAGGAAAATCGTAGCTGAAATTTGTAGTGGTATTCTGGTGCTAAGTTTATTTCTGTCAAAGTTTTTCATAAATTTCATATTGAAGGCACCTCCATTTTTATTTTTTTTAAATTTACCATGAGAAACAGGAAAAAACAAGAAAATTATTAATTTTTAGAAGTAGGAAAATAAAGGGAAATTAATTTAATAAAAAAAGGAAATTTGCAATTACATTATTATTTATTAAATTAGATTATTAATTATTAAAAAACAACTTCCTTACATTAAAAACGTAAGGAAGTTGTTCTCGGTTGAACTGGTTTGATATTCTAAAGAATTACCAGCTGCAACCATTGTAACCGTGAACACCACATACATTTGTTGGATTGATACAAGCAGTAACTTGTTGCTGACAGCCGATTCCATTGCCACATCCACAACCGCAGCCACGACCGCAGCGATTATTCCATTGGTTGCCGCAGCCACAGCCATTGCCGCATGTAGTCGATTCTGATGCTATTTCCTCTGAATTGCAATTGCAGTTTTGGATGCTTTCGATGTTCGAAGAATTGCCGCAGGAACAGTCAGGTAAAAATGGATTTACACATTCTTCCGCAGCTTCTTCTTCTGCTGCAAGTTCGGAACCATCACAAGGAATTAAAGCTTCGCAAGCATTCGTGCAGAATAGTGTTTGACGTACAACTTCGATATGCACAATTGGTTCAACTGCTACCTTTGATGTTAGAGTGAGTGCCATGCTATTGTTATTGTTGTTATTGTGGTGGCATAAAGAATCCACTACAGTTTCACATTCTCTTTCACATTCATCATATCCAGAACCAGGCTGTGCACCTCTGCCGTGATGATGATGACCTAGTGTCAAACATGGATTGATCAGTTCCACCCCTGCATTGAATTGGAATCGAATATCCGGAGCAATGCCATTGATACTGCATGGTAAGCTGAGATCCGGAATTGCAAAGTTCGATTTGCTATTTGATGGAAGTTCAGTGTTCTGTGCGCTAGGTGCATTTGAAATTTCACAGCGGAAGCAACAGGTTCTTCCACCGGTGTTAACAGTACCTTCTAATACATACTTTGCGCGGATGTCCCAAGGACCTGCATTCGTGATTAAGAAGAAAGCCTTTGTAGGAAGACCTGCATTCATGCAGCGCTCCTTTTGAATCCTTGAAATCACGCTAGCTGTTTTAGCAAGGTATTGTCCGTTGGAATAGGTTACCGAATCTACAGGATACCCGTCGATGGAAACCTGATTTGCAGCAATATTGCCTGGTGGTCTTGTATTGAAGTATTCAACGACAACAAAGGATTTTTCAATATTAAATACAGCGTTTTCTTCTAGAGTACATGGCATACAACAGCAGCAGCAATTTTGCGGTTCTAACGTAAGTTCTGTAACAAAGCGGTTTCTATTTGGACCACCTGTATTGAGATTAAACATTAGTGGACAACTAGTGTCATCCGTAAAGCAAAAAACTTTATCCATGTATACTAGATTCGATTTTTCATTTGTAAAGTCGATGCCTTCCGTATCAATGTTTGTGCCACAAACACTGCCTAAGCAGTTTCGGCCGTGACGAGGAAGACAAGAATTACCTCTATTTCTTGGCATAATTTATAACCTCTCTTTTATAGAAATGAAAATTACATATTGAATGGATATGATTATCAATATGTATAAAAAGAGGAAAAAAAGGCTTCAGCTCAATAAATCCTTTGCTGTTGATATAGTATATGGGAAAATAAGAATCTTGTCACACCAGTGATACCGTATCACCTATGAAAATATTAAAAAATAAAGTTGTTTTATTTGATAATGAATCGATAAAGATCAGAGAAAAAACGCTCCACTTTTTTGGAACGATATTTTGGAGTTTAATTAGAATTAAACACAATATATTGTGTTAATAAACTATTAATAATTTTGGATGAAATAAAATATTAATAAAATTGATTTTTTTAAGTTGTTTTTTGTTTTAGTGTGGTTGCGAAGTGGAGTGAAGTGGAGTATAGTGGAAGTAATCAAAAAATGCATAGTGGGGTAATTGTTTCATGTTGATGGGAGAATATCAAAACTCAATAGACAGCAAGGGCAGAATTATCGTGCCTGCGAAGTTTCGCGAACAGCTGGAATATAAGTGTGTTTTGACAAAGGGACTAGACAATTGCCTTTATATTTATCCAATGAGTGAGTGGGCAAAATTTCATGAAAAATTGGATAAACTTCCGATATCGGATCCAAAAGCCAGAGCGTTTGTCCGTTATTTTTACGCCAGTGCGGTAGAAGGCGAAATGGACAAGCAGGGAAGACTAACAATTCCGCAAAGCTTAAGAAATTATGCAAACATTGAAAAAGAACTGGTAACCATTGGTGTATTGAATAAAATTGAAATTTGGAGCAAGCAAGCTTATGAAAATGCGGAGAACGGTGAAAAATTGGAAGCCAGTGAATTTGCGGAACAAATGGATATCTATGGGATATAGGAGGGATTGATGGAGTTTAAACATGTGTCGGTTTTATTTTCTGAGTCAATAAAGAATCTAAACATAAAACCGGATGGTGTTTATGTAGATGGGACTCTTGGAGGCGGCGGACATGCTAGTGGAATTTGTGAAAAACTAAATTCAAAAGGAACTTTAATTGGTATTGATCGTGACAAGGATGCTTTGCGTGCTGCTGAGGAAAATTTAAAGGGATATGACTGTAAAAAAATATTTGTTCAAAGTAATTACTCTAATATTAAAAATATATTAATGGAGTATGATATTTCCTCCATTGATGGTGCCCTTCTTGATTTAGGAGTCTCTTCGTTTCAATTGGACAATGAAGAGAGAGGGTTTTCCTATATGAAGGATGCCTCGCTTGATATGAGAATGAACGCAGAGGATTCTTTGACAGCCGAAACGGTAGTGAATACTTACAGTGAAGAAGAATTAACAAATATTATTCGTCAATATGGTGAGGAACGATGGGCTTCACGCATTAGCCAATTTATAGTTAAAAATAGAAAGCAATCACCAATTACTACTACGGGACAGCTTGTTACGATTATCAAAGCTGCCATTCCGGCTTCCGCGAGAAGAGATGGACCGCATCCTGCAAAGAGAACCTTTCAAGCGATTCGAATTGAAGTAAATGATGAACTTGGTCAGTTGGAAAAAGCAGTGGATTCATTTTTAGATGTGCTTGCAAATCAAGGACGTTTGTGTATTATTACATTTCATTCGTTGGAA
>JAYFPL010000078.1:0-3204 GCA_034927775.1 Anaerovorax sp.
GTATCAGGCGTGTCTCCCGCAAGATCTGAAATCAACGTTTCAAAATCAATTGCATTGCTGTAAGCGCAAAACTCCGCAAAGGGAACATAATTTTCTTTGTCCAGCAACATTTTTTGTTGCTCTGTCGAGGAGAGCATATACGAGGAAAGTATTTTATCAAAAGAAAGTGCATCCGCCGCCATCTGGGTGGCGGCGGCTTCGTCCGAACCGGCTAAAATAGCAAGGTTCTGAATGATGAACGATCTTTCCTGAAGCATGGACTGCCCATGGGGGTGATCTTCTTCGTAATAACTGATATCGGGCAAAAAAGTGGAGGGTGTGGTTGCAATCAAGCTGTTTTTGGATGGATCAATGGAATCTGCGATCACCTCCAGTTTAAAAGGCACAGGGGTTCCGGTCACAATCAAACGATAATAAACCTTTTGCAGCGCTTCCATTGTCTGCACGTTTTCTACCTGTTCCAGATAAGGCATCAGCGCTTTGATTCCATTTTTATTTCGCATTTCGGTATCCGTAAAAAGGCGATAAAGCGTAACGGCGTCTGCCAGGTAGCCGATTTTGTCATCCGTTCCTGTTTTTACAATGCCTTCAAAATCCTCCTGTAATTGCTGATTGATTTTATTCTGTAATTCCGTCATACGCATGGCGCGTGGACCTTCCTCTTCAAGATCCACCTGCTCAAGCCATTCGGCGTTGATGTAATTGTAATAATCATCCTGCGGCCGAAGACCCGATGGAACAGATGTTTTTTGTATGTCATCTGCAATAGAGAGGGTCTCCTGCACCGGAGGTTCCTGTTCTTTTGGTTTCATTTGACAAGCGCTGAAAACGAGAGCGATCACCAGCAACAATAAAATGAAAACTGAAAATTGCTTTTTCATCAGATGCCTTCTTTCTTTTATCTTCTAAGTATTTGGGCATTGGTTTTTTGTTAGTTACAGTATAACCACTGATCGGGATGTTTAGAGATTTAATACGTAATTGGAACGAAAATGTACAAAATTGGAATTTGGAATTTGTATAGGAATCACTTATACTAAAGGTTGAAAGCATAATAAGGAGCAAAAAATGGAAGCTCAATTTGATTGTTTGTATAAAATAGCTGTCTGTGATGATGAGCCTGTTTTTTTAGAAGAGATACAAAAACTTGTAGGTGAAATACTGGATTCTCATGAGATTGCGTATTGTATAGATTGTTTTTCTTCTAAAAAAGCGTTGGAGGACGCTCTAAAGCAAGATGTGGAAAAATATGATCTGATATTGCTCGATATTTTATTGGGAAACCAAAGCGGTATCGATTTGGCAAAAAAAATTAGAAAAATGAAGGTGGAAGCTACGCTGATCTTTGTAACGGTCTCCGCTGACTTTGCGATTGAAGGTTATGAAGTAGATGCCTTCCGTTATTTGTTGAAGCCAATCAGCAGGAAAGCCTTGGAGGATGCCTTGCTGTTGGATTATGAGAATCATCAAGAACAGAGGAAAAAAGAATTGGTTTTGGCGGTGGGTTCTAAAATTCGGAAAATCCCACACGCTGAAATTAGATATATAGAGATACAAGGACGTGCGACTGCAATCCAAATGAGGAAAGAGAGGTTGGTAACAACCTATAAAATTTCTGAACTTGAAAATATGCTCAGTGGCAGCAGCATTGTACGCTGCCATCGCAGCTTTCTTGTGAACCTGAAATATATTCATATGCTCGAGCGTTATCAAGCCGCTGTTACAACAGAGGATAATATTCCCATTAGCAAAGCATATTATAATGACGTCAAAGACGCCTTCATGGATTATTTATCTCAAAAATTTTAATCATTTCCTGTTTTCAACTGCTGTAATCGATTGCTACCCTTTTAAAATGTTCTAATTTTGTCGGAATCCGTTCCATTTATGCAAATGGATTTACTGTCAAAATTTTTCATGAAATAATGAAAATAAGAGGGATTTTATTCCTGAGTCCTAATGAAGGATATCAAGCTGTTTTGCGAAAATGGAGGAGGAAATCGACATGAAAAAAATGAAAAAACATTTGATTCTTTTGTTGGTAGTAGCACTGGTTTTTACAATGCTGCCCATGAGCGTACTGGCTGAAACCGGCGAACAGACTGCGCCGACTGAAGAGATACAGGTATCGGCAGAAGAACCGACAGGAGAAGAACCTGAGGCCGCCCCGGTGGAAGCCGACGCCGGTAAAGAACAGCCGATGGAAGTTCTGGTAACAGAAGCGGACGAACCCGCAGCCGCCTCTGCGGAACAGGAAGAAGGCATAGCGGCGGCATTGGATGGGGAAATTATGCCTATGGCACTTTACTCCGGTGATTGCGGTGCATTGGGGAACAATGTTCAGTGGAATCTTGATACTGTTACTGGCATTATGAATATTACAGGAACAGGTGCTATGAAAGATTGGCAGTGGTTTGATACAGTGCCGTGGGATGCGAACAAAAACGATATCAAAGAACTTGTGGTAGGCAGTGGCGTAACATCGGTTGGAGGGTATGCCTTTAGTAAATGTGCGGCACTCCAAAGTGTGGTCTTGCCGGCAGGGCTTCTAACGATTGGCCAGTTCGCCTTTAATCAATGCACCTCTCTTGAGAATATTAATTTCCCAAATTCTCTGACATCAATTAAAACACAAGCATTTAATTCATGTAAAATAGCAAGCTTGGATTTATCGGGGCATACATCACTTGGAAACTTGGAGGCTTATACATTTTCCGGGTGTTCGGCTCTAACCAGCGTTAAGTTGCCTGACCAGATGACGGAAATAGGCAGAGATGCTTTTGCCGCTTGCTCATCCCTTGTGGAAGTCAAACTTTCCGCTAACTTACAAAAAATTGGAATGAGTGCGTTTGAAGGTTGTAGATCGCTTGAGAGAGTAGAATTTCCGGCAACATTGACGAATTTGGAACTGGCGGCATTTAAGAACTCAAAATTAAAAATTATAGTATTTAATGGGATGGCTGCGCCTGCGGTAGTGATGGGGGCTTTTGGCGGGAATCCGCCCGGAGGCACGCTGTATTATCCCACCGGAGGGACAGGCTACGACAGCGGAACGTTCGGTGAGCTAGCTTCGTACAACTGGGTGTTTTATGATGAGACACAACCAAACCTACAAGTGCAATTTCCCATCCCGCGTACCGGAGACAACACCGCGCAAGTTACATTCACCAGCAGCAAATCCGGGCGGCTGTATTGTTTTTTAGA
>JAYFPL010000139.1:0-7396 GCA_034927775.1 Anaerovorax sp.
CATAATCGAAAACTCGACGCCAAAGTTGTATTACTTGCTTTGTTTTCTTCCCAAACCAACTCTCTATAATAATTAGTTGCAGAGTTCATAATGTCTATAAAATCATGCTTCTGTTGTATGTAATATTGGTAGTATTCTTGATCCAATATGTGATACTTATTTGTAAATATATAGAAATTATCCCTATTTAGTTGTAAACCAATTATACTTTCCCTATCTTTTGCTTTTTCTAAAATATTGTAAAAAGATTCAATAAATATTTCCTTAGCATTTATTTTGTAATCAAAATAATTTTTAATTTTAGAATAGCCTAAATAAGATTCTCCCCTTAATAATGCCGCCAGTCCATTTATTCTTCCATTTTGACTGTAATTAAAGTATTTTAACCCCAAATTATCAAAACAGAATATAGCATTTGATGCTTTTCCGATGAATGCAGTTATATATTGCTCATTTAAACGCAGCTCCATTTTTGATGTTAAATGATGAAAAGAAACTGAAATTTCATTCCCATCAAAATAAGTATCTATTTGTTTCTGATCCTTAGAATAATCATTATCTATATTTTTACATATAGGTTGTATATCTAAATTGTTATATATCCCTATATAAATGATCTGCTTGTCTAATTTATTAACATCAAAACCATTATCCTTAAATTCTTCTTTTTCAACTGAATTTAAATTTATGCTTTCAAAATCCACATATACAATCAAATCACCCTTTTTTAGCTTGCCATCTGGATATGCAAATGGGTTCTGCTTTTTTAAGTTTAAATAAGCGAATATTTTTCTACCAATAAATCCAATTCTACCATCTTCATCAATAATTAAACTATTTTCTTTATTCATTTGCATCTCCTTTCAAAAACTAAATTGTATATATTCTAGCATAGCTCATATATCAACACAATAAATCATCACTTATCTTGCCACTAAAAATTTTGTCAGTCGGAACCTGTAAAGCTACTACGTAAGAAATAGTTGGCATTTGCCAACTATTTCTTTTTAGTTCGCTATACTTGGGTCCTGTAAAGCAGAAACAAAAACCTTTGGGAACATTGTTCATAGCTAAAATCCTTTCCCTATATGCTATTTCTCTTTATTGCTTCAAAACTTTTTCCGCTCAAATAATGTTCTATTTTGCAAGCATCTTTTACCGCAGTTTCATGATCAACTCCAAGCTTTTCAAGCCAATCTGAAAGAAACAAATGTCGTTCATAGATAACTTTAGCAATGGTTCTTCCTTTATCCGTCAATAAAATTTTCTTATCTTTTTTCATTAAAATGTACCCTTTTTTTATAAGTGATTTCATTGCTACGCTCACACTTGCTTTTGAGTATCCAAGTTCTCCTGCAATATCTACCGAACGTACAAAACCATTCCTGTTTTGAAGTACCAAAATAGTTTCAAGATAATCCTGTCCTGATTCCCATATATCCATAAACACCTCTCATAAACTATTAAAAAATAAAAAATTACTTCATTACATATACTAATGTTACTGATTATTTTGGTCATATGTTCATAATTAAAGTAGCATAGTTTATGACATATGTCAATAATTGAACAAAAAATTATTTTCCTTTCTTTAAAGTAACAAACAACCTCCGTTTAAGAAGTTGTTTGTAATTATTAATATTTAATTTCAAATTTTTCTATTTAATCCCGTTTATTTATCTTAGCCTATAAGTATCATAACCTTTATAACTTATTACTACAATATTATCATCATTACCTAATCTACATAAAATTTCATCTATATTTTTACAATCTCTTATTTTCAAAAAGCTCTCCAATTCAAATTGATTCATAGGATGACGTTTTATAATACTTAATATAGCTTCAAAATCATCTGCTATTTCGCTATGAAATCCTTGTGATTCCAATAAGTCAATAGAGATTCCACCTAAAATATTAATGGCTCTTTCCATTTGTTCCGTTCCTATCGGTTTTACAAATTCTTCCGCAGGAGGTCTTACTGGTGTATTAATATATAATCTTTCATACTTAAAATGTTTCAAAAGTTCCTTATATTCATTTAAACTATCCAAACTATCATTTATCCCATCAATAAGCATAATTTCCAACCAAAGCTGACCATTATACTTCTCTGTAAATTCTGACATACCTTGTTTTACTTTATTAAAATTAATACTCTTATGCGGTCTGTTAATTTCTTTTAAAGTCTTTTGATTATATGCATCAAATGTTGGTAGTACTATATCAGCAGGATATAACTCTTCTCTTACTTCTGAATCATAAAAAAGTGCTCCATTTGTAATAACTGCTACAGGTATCTCTGTTCTTTTTTTAATCGCTAAAATTAACTCTCCCAAATCAGAATATAATGTAGGTTCACCTTCTCCAACTATTGTTATAACATCATATTTAATATTACTTTTTTGTATTTGTTCAAATTCTGAAATTATATCTTCTATAGGAAAATACCGATTTCTTTCATTAGTTAAAGGATTTGTTCTTCCTAATTGACAATAAATACAAGAATAATTACATGTTTTCTTAGGAATAGGGCTTATACCCAAAGATATCCCTAATCTTCTTGAAGGAACTGGTCCATACACATATTTCATTTCTGACATTTAATTGCCTCCTGTTTTTTACCCAAACTACCCTAACGCATCGTTTCACTAATCAAACGTGTATATGCTTTTTTCTCCCGTGTCCTTGGCATTGCTTTCGTTGAGATTTTTTCTAAAGCCTCTACAATTTCTTCTAATTGTCTACCAGGAAACCCTGCAATCAAATTGTCATCAGGAATATTTGTGGCATTCCTGCAGCCATAACACCCTAGGCTAACATTTAATTTCTGCGTGAGCCAAGGAACAACTGTAATATCAACACAAGTTCCATTAGAAATACTTGTTGAAAAGTTTAATCTACCGCCTTTTTTGTGAATTGAAGCCAGACTTAGCCACATAAAATGCTCCGGCATGGATTCCAATACAATAACATCCGGCTCAAAATCCAATTCGCTTAAAGGTGCCAATGCAATACCCGTATATCGATTTTGTTCAAAACGGGGCATCTCTTCCATTGTTTTTTTAGCTCCTTCTTTTTCAAAAGTACCAAGATGTTCTAAAAACTCTCCACTCATTAATTTATCCGGAACCGGCATAAACCCTAATGCCGATCCTCCATTTGCACAAGATATATTTTGACTAGTCGCTAATAATTTGTTTCCCTCTCTAGCTTTCATAATAAACTGACAAAATGTGTATTTTTTAGTTTGATCGTAATTTCCGGCTAAAAGATTGTCATTTAAAAATTTAATGCCTACAGCTTCCTTCTTCATTTTCAATATTTCTTTTAGTCTTTTAGACAATAGTTTATAATCCAATGTTAAACCCCCTTCTTAGATACAGAACCGAACCTTATGATAACAAAAAAAGTAAAACCGAGTACTTCCGTAATTAATTTTAACATACCATGAATATAAATTGATTTCAACTGTGGTATAAGGACTATATCCATTGCCTCTGAGTTAAATTGATCCGTATTTGATTATTATTTTTCACCTCTTGACTATGGGGTTACCCCATACTGTATAGTTCAAAATATAAAAACTAATTGCATGAATACTACCCCTGAAACAGAATTAGTTATCCCAATAAATCAATTTAAATTCTATCAAATCTCTTATTAATAATTTTTAGAAAAAACGTAACAATGGTTAAATGAAACGATTTGAAAAGGAGGAAGTTAAATGGTGAAGGAAATGCATGATGTTAATGCAGAAAAAGGAGGTAAATCATGAGGTTCAAGGCGGAAATTTTCTCACAAGAAGAGATAAAACTGGTTCATCAAAAAACCATGGAGTTGCTGGAAAACACGGGAATCTGGGTCAAAAGCCGTAGAGCATACCAACTGATGAAGGAAGCCGGCGCTCAGGTAGACGATGAAACACAAAGAGTATATTTTACAGAAGACCGTATCTTGGAAGCACTTAAAAAAGCTCCGAAAAAAATAGTGCTGGCAGCAAGAAATCCAAAGTATGACTATGAGATTCCATCCTATGAAAGCAGGCATACCATGTCGGGTATCTGTACCAATATTTACGATCCTTATACCGGAGAGCGGCGTGAAAGCACTAAGGAAGATGTTAAAAATGTTGGAAGAATTTTTCAGAAAACAATAACTGGTATGGTAGCTTGGACCGGATGTTCGGCCGTAGACGTACCGGAAAAAACTCATTGTCTTCACGAGATGGCTGCAATTATTCAGGGAACCTCCAAACATATACAGTTTGAACTTAGCAACACAATTGAATCCGGCTATGCGAAACAAATTTTGAACTTATTAACAGGTTCAAAAGAAGAATTTATTAAAAGAAAAATAGCTTCGGTATTGTACTGTCCGGTTTCACCACTAACACAGGATGCAAACATGCTGGATGCCTACTTGGAATTATCCGACTATCATGTACCTGTTAACATCTATCCAATGCCATTAATCGGACTTACATCACCAGCATCTATTTTCTCTACCATCGTGCAAATTAATGCAGAAGTCCTTTCAGCTATAACCATCTTCCAAACAGCAAATCCGGGCTGGCCTGTAATTTACGGTGCGGCTTCCGGGGCAGCTGATGTAAGAAGTGGCGCTTATGTGAAAAGCGGAGAAGCACCTTTGGTTAGTTTAGGCGGCACGGCTTTAGCCAGATATTATGGTCTGCCTTGCTGTGTAACTGGAGGAGGAACTTTTGAAACCATGCCGGCATACTTAGGAGGCGCTGATTTAATCGATGGAATCGGCACCTGTGACAATGGAATGGCCGTAAGTCTTGAAATGATTCTAACGGAGGATGAGATTGCTCAACGAACTTTACGTATTTGCCGAGGAATCCGGATTAATGCAAATACGGATCTGGTAGATGAAATAAAAAAAGAAGGCCCCGGCGGTGCTTTTCTTGCTCATAAATCTACAATGAAAAATTTCCGAGACAAAGACGAAATTTATTCTTCTCCTTATTTTTCGTCCCTACTGCGTGGAACAATCAATGAAAAAGCAGATTCCATCGCCATTGCGAACAAAATAGTTCGAGAAATTTTAGAAGGTCCTATTGAAGATGAATTATCTAAAGAAGTAGTAGCTGAAATAGATAAAATTTGCGCTGATGCAGATGCTTACGTTGAAGTTTAAAAAGGAGGGATTACATGAAATTTTCTTATGAGAACCCATTACCATCCTATCAGATTTTGAGTGAACAAGATCTAGAGAAGATTCATGCCACTAGTCTTTCTATAATGAAAAACTATGGAGTTCGGGTATATGGAAAAGAAGCAAAGGAAATCTATCAGAATGCTGGCTGTATCGTTGATGAGGATTCCGGACTCATTCGTTTTCCTGAGGATTTGGTAAACGACGCGATTTCCAAAACACCGGCACACTATACTATGTGTGGTAGAAATCCAAAGAATGATTTTGAACTAGGAAGTTCCAAAGTCTTTTATACAAACTTTGGAACCGGCATTGAAATTGTTGACTTAGAAACCGGTGAACGAAAAACATCGGACTCTAACGATCTTGGTAATGTGGCAAGGTTTGTGGATGCGATTCCAGAAATCAATGCTTTTACGACAGCGGTTGCTTCCCAAGAAGCTCCTGCTCACCTAAAAGATTTGTATGAGGCAAGAGCAGTCTTCTGCAATACGACAAAGCACGCTATTCTAGATGCGGAAAACGGGAAAAATGCTAATCTGGTCATTGACATGGCAGCTGCTATAGCAGGAGGAAGAGATCAGCTTCGTAAACGTCCGTTTCTAACCCTTTGCGTTTGTCCCAACAGTCCGCTTGAAATTCATGAAGGTGCGTCCGAGGTTATCATTGAAACCGCCAAAGCCGGTCTTCCAATCAGTATACTCTCAATGGGACTTGTAGGCGGTACCACTCCGGCAACTCTCGCAGGTACCCTGGTAGTAACCAATGCAGAAATACTCGCGGGCATTGTTTTGGCTCAGCTGGTCAACCCGGGTAACCCTGTTATGTACGGCAGTTCAACGACCATTATGGATATGAAGTTTGTCAGTTCACCGGTAGGCGCACCGGAACACGGGATGTTTGGTGCCGCAGTAGCTCAACTCGGGAAGTATTATAAGATACCGACAAAGGTTGGCGGAACATAGGCAGACAGCAAATGCATGGATGCACAGATTGGTCATGAAAAAACTCTAACAGGTTTAATCCCAGCTCTTGCGAAAACCAGCCTCATTTATGGTATGGGCATGATTGATATGGGGATGGCAGTCAGCTATGAACAGCTGCTAATGGATGCCGAATTTGTGCATATGTTTAAACGAGCTGAACAAGGAATCGAAGTAAATGAGGATACACTGGCCCTGGATGTAATTACTGCGGTAGGACCCGCTGGGAATTATTTAGGACAAAGACATACCTTAAAATATATGCGCAAAGAGATTTCAACAGCAAAATTAATTGACCGAAAATCTGCGTCTCTTTGGGAAAAAGAGGGTTCCTTGAACATTGTGCAACGTGCCAATAAAGAGGCCAAACGAATCTTTACAGAATATGAGCCGGAGAGACTTGATGAGGAAATTCAAAAGAAACTGGATTCCATCATTGAAGCAGCCAGATAAAAAAGTACATAAATAATAAATAATAAATAATTATAAAAATAATTTCAGGGGAGCAAGAAATAAAAAACAGCTTGTTCCCCTACTTTTTTTCACTATTTTTATGATGACACATTATTCAACAGGTATAGAAATTTTCATTAAATAATCGTTTGGATTTGATTCTGAAAATAGATATAACTGATCTTGTTCATATATATCACCCTTGATTTTAAGGTTATTTTTTTCTATGTACTCTTTCATCTTTGTATAGGCAGCAGATAAAGTTTTATAGGAACCTCTATGATATAAAACAGCATACTTGCCCGCAGGTTTTCGGTGTATATTAGAGCCGCTAATCTTTCGTATCGGTTTGCTACTGTAATAATCAGAACGAAAATTATTTTGTTCAAAATTTTTCTTCAAAACAATTTCACCTATAGGAAATACATTACCTAATTTTTTATGATTGAAATATTCCGTTAATTCTTCTACCTTAACCCAATAACTTTTATCATTCATGTCATCTAATGAAGGTGTTGTTGTAATTACCATATATTCTTCATCACATTCTTCAAGATAAATCTCCCCTATATTGATATTAAGTGATGTTTCGATGATTCCGATTGTATTGTCTACAAACTTCTTCGTGTAAGATAAGTGTCTTTGCTTTTCTATAAGTTCATGTCTTTTCTCCTTTAATAAATCGAGAAATTCCTTTGTATTTTGCCTTGATCTATATTTTTGTATTTCTTTTAAAGACATCCCTACCGCTTTTAATGAAGCTATGATTTCGAAAATCA
>JAYFPL010000104.1:0-5040 GCA_034927775.1 Anaerovorax sp.
TTACTTGTTTCATTTGCTTTTCATCCTTTCTCTTCATTGAAACATCCACAATAGTATTTTTTGCTGCTCTATAAAATAAGCTACATAGATAAAATTAATCAATACTAACATGACATTGATAACAACAGGTAAATAAATAAAATCACTTAGAAGTTCATCTTTCTTTCTTTGGTTTGTTCGTTTCATTTCCTTAATAGTAGTTTGGTACGTTCTCAGAGTTTCCCACCAATGTTTCGGATCCATTTCCTCCCACTGTAACAGAAGCCTGCCATAATCGGCTCCAATTGTCGTTCCCATATTTTTTGCAAAAACACAAAGACCTTGCTCTTTATGGTTTACGCGTACAAAATGTAACAATTTAAGGTAATGCTGTTGCATCACTCCTTGTAAATCAGCCAGTTCCTCTAGAATCCAAGGTGTGCTCATTTTCACTCCTCGTTCAATGGCAATCAAATTACGTAAATAAGAAATTCCTTCGTAAATTTCACTCTCATACTTTTCTTTTTTGATATCACTTCTAAGTCTTATTAAAGTATGTAAAAAAATATTTTTTCCCCCTTTGGACAAAATCAATCTGTATTTTTTTTTAACTATACTTTTGAATACAGTTGCTTTTTGAATTTTAGGAAACCTTTGAAACTTAGGTGTCCAAAGAAAAAAAATACCTATATAAAAGAAACATAAGAAAATTATAGAAATCCAAATACTATGATACATTTTGTCTCCTTCTTAACAATCAAATCTACGATGATTGACGCAATCTAAAATGAGTAAATTAAATAAAAATAAGAACCAAATAAATAAGAAAAATAATAACCCCTGTGATGTCCCAAATTGGTTTTTACAAAAGCTTGAAAAGGGTAAAGCCATATAACGGCAAGATAAAAAAATAGTAGCCAAATAAAGCAATGGAATCATAAAAACAGTCATTCTAGTTGCCTCACTGTTCATTCGTTTACGCTCTTCTGAAGCACTTCTCGCATCTCGCAGCTGAATCAAAATATCCTCAACTGCCAAAGAGATATTAACTCCCTTTTCCGCTGCCATACGTAGATTTGTGGCCAACATCCGACTCCAATTTGTATGAATTCCGAAATAATAAATATCACAAGCATTTCGGATTAAAATAGGATTTCCTGTATTTCGTAATCGAATTAAAATCTGAAAAAATAGTCTCCGGCTTACTTTTAGATCTTCTAAATGCTCTACCATTTGCTCTAATGTTTCATAAAGATTATATTTATGAATGCGATACTGCCGTAAAAATTCCGAAATAACTTTCTCTCCCTCAAAACTTCCTCTGTGTCGAATACTCTCCAATCGAATTCTTAATAGTCCATATGGCAATCCACCTCCAAAAATACTTAGAAATAAAACAGTGATCCCAGAAAAATTCCGAATTCCAAGATAGAATAAAACCACAGAAAGCAATAAACTGAAACCGACAAACATATGGTGATTAAACAATGTACATCCAGTTGCGGTAAGGAGCTGCTCCAAATGATTGGAAACAGCAAATATCCGTCGATTTTCGTGCTTTATGTGAAGCCGCTTTTGTACAATTAGTTTCCCCTGTAATTTTCGAATGCTAGGATATAATAGTATTAAATATCCACTCAACAAGGAAGCATAGAGTATCATAAGAATAAGAGTCGCAGCAAAAATACTTTTATTCATTGTAATGTACCTCCTGATTTGATAAGAATTCTAATTGCTTTTTAAATTGATTATATTTCTCTTCACTCTCTTCTAATCCGTGAATCTCAATCTTCTTTGCAATATTAAAAAAGAAATGCCATCCATCCTTCTGATAATCATATAAACAAATTGGTTTCATTTGAATTACTTGATTTTTTTTATCCAAACTTAATTCGTAAATACTCTTTAAACGTTTTTGACTTTTATCTCTTAGCTGGACAAAATGAAAAATATAATCAAAGCTTTGTGCAACTTTAATCATAGTTGAATGCAGCTCGCCACCTCTTTCCTTTAATATTTCAATAGCTACATCCATTGAGAATTGTAGAGGATCTCTGGTATGAAAGGTAAGCTTCATTCTCTTTGTTCCTTTTGCGGCAATTCGCAAAGCAGTATCTAATGCATTTCCATCTCTCGCTTCTGCAAATATAAAATAATCAGCATCACTCCTTAAAAGGTTTTTGGTAATTCTAGATAAACGGCTTTCATCTGCCAGCAACTGAACAATAGGAGCGTCAGGCATTAATTGTTGCAATGGTATTTCAGGATCTGTCTCTACCATTACACCTTCTAAAGTAGGATCTTCATAACTCTGCCATGTTGATAGAAAGGTAGTTTTTGCAGTACGAACTGCTCCCGTAAACACTACATTGTATCCTAATTGAACCATGGTTTGAAACAATGGAATTGCGTTGAAAGGAATGGTACCGCGTTTTGCCTGCTCTTCAAATCGATATTGTGGAACGATATAACGCCGAAAGATAATCACATCCTGTTCCCTTTTTGTCATGTTTTTTCCAAATATAGTAACTCTTGTCCCATCAAGCAAATAAACCTCATGATATTCCTTGTCCATACGTTCATCCGGAGTTAGTAATAAAAAAGCTCGAACCATTTGTTCACGACGATTTTTACTAATGGTTTGCTGTTTTTTTACCATATGACCTTCTTCTAAAAAATAAATTCGATCTCCTATAATCTTTGCTGAGCTACTTTCTTTAAATGAATTGGAAAACCACTGAGCAATGCCGGCCAACCCCCAATTTTCATGATAGACTCCATCGATAAGATTTTCATACCAAATGGGAAACTCAACCATTTCTGCATGCTGTTCCTTAAGAATTGATTTGATTTTTTCTTTAAAATAAGTCACTTCATTCTCATATCCGATGATAGCTTTTTTTTGTATATCCATATAAGAATGTAGATTGTCATTTTGATTTTCCAACTCATAGAAAAATATTTCTTTTACACGTTCACAAAGAGAAAAGAAATCCAGCTCGTTTTTGCAGATGTCGTTTTCTTCCTTGGCTAGATATTGGTCTAAATAAAACTGATCCATCGCTTTTTCCTCTTTTCTTCCTCTTTATTCAAACAACCCAACTCACATTTCTTTAAAATAGAATCTGCAATCTTTGCAATATCTTTATAATAGGAATTGTCCCCATAAGAAAGTATGGACCTCTCATTCATCTCTGCTTGTCTGTTAAATTTAGAATCCTGTACCCTAAAAAACAGTTCATAAGAAAGAGCAAACCGTTTTCCGATATAATCCAAAGTAAGTGGATCATCTTCTTGAAAATGATTAACTATAATACCTGTAACATTCATATCTAAACGTCTATAAAAGTCCAATTTTAATTCATATTGCCGCAAAGAGGATTCCCTTTGTGATACAATCAAATAAAGCAATCCAGAGCTTTCCAATGCACCCGTCGTTAATCCACAGTCCAAATCATTGCCGCAATCTGCAATAACAAGATCAAATTTATCTTTTATACAATTCAAAAAATATTTTGTCATCTCTGGAAAATAATTTCTTTTATCTAAAAAGTTCTTAATCCCTCCTAACATATATAAATTTTCTGATTGTTTGCAAGCATGCATCACTTCTGTGTCATTTAAAATTTGGCTATACATCTGTAAACGTAACCCCTCTAAGGATTGAGAAACATAGTTTGCATATTCCTTTCCATCACCTGTCGCAAATACTACCCAAAGTATTTTAATATCTTTACGATTTTTTGAAATCAGTTCTGCAACTGATTGAGAAATCATTGTAGTTCCGACTTTATGATCCGAACCGTGGAAAGCAATTAAATTTTTCACATTATTTTTCCTTTCCTATTGTCTGAACAAGTAAAAATTTTTCTGATGATTCTTCCGCCATATGCCGAATCCCTTCATAGTCGGAAAGTGCAGCAATAATTTCTATATGACTAATTTGAGCGTTAGCATCCGTTCGTTCTAAAATATAATCCTGCGTAATGGTTTCATCATTTTTAACTTCTTTTTCTTTTTCATCTTTTACAAAAGCTATCGGATAGCAACCTATAAATGTACCGCTTTCTGCCAAATAAAAATCTACCCAATCTCCGCGCCGTAAAGAACTGCTCCTTGAATCAATCCATTCTGGCTTTATCAAAAAAACAGATTTACCTTCTTCTATCGGTGTACGTTCTTTACAGAAAGTACCCATAGTAATCTGCTGATTTTTTTCAATAATCTGAGCCGTTACTTTTCCTTGCAATCGTCCTCTATCTTCTTTTGAAAAAGCCTTTGGTACTTTATTTTCTCTGAGAACATAAACAAGCTTAAATTGATCGGAATTTACCTCTGTTCCCATTGGTATACGCTCTGCTGCGACAAAAACCTGATCCATCAGAAAAAACTCTCTTCCTTTGGCTTCCCAGAAGAACAATCCGCAAATAGAACTTACTATGAGTATAATTCCAATCCACATTCGCATTCCTTTCAATTGAATCAACCTTTCTTTCAATATATTTCCGTTTTTTTCAATTTAATTATGAATGTATTTTTTTAACTTGTCAACCATTTTTTTACAAATTATAATAAAAAAAATGCAATAAACTAAGTATCATAGTTTATCGCATTTTTTATTTATTTATTTTTGATTTATTTCATCAAGTTTAAAAATTGATGTACTCGATCATCCATATCCGATGCTCCAAATACAGAAGACCCCGCTACTACTAACTCTACTCCGGCATCCAACACAGTCTTCACATTATCCAATGTTATGCCTCCATCAATTTCAATGATCAAATTTGGATTACGTAATTTTTTTTGTTTCTTTAATTCTGCTACTTTATGTAAAGCAGAAGGAATAAACTTTTGTCCGCCGAACCCTGGATTGACAGACATAATCAATGCCAAATCAATGTCTTCTAAAATATAATCCAATGCTGATAAAGGAGTTGCTGGATTTAAAGCAACACCTGCTTTGATACCTAAAGAATGGATCAATTGTACAGTTCGGTGCAAATGTGTACATGCCTCTGCATGTACCGTAATTACCTCTGTATTATCAGTTACAAAGTC
>JAYFPL010000158.1:0-32392 GCA_034927775.1 Anaerovorax sp.
TCCGTCCTTTTTCTGGGTATAAGAAGCCATCGCGATGATGGATTTCCCATCCTCTGCCATGGATGCACCGCGTATAAAGTCTACCTGACCACCCACTCCGGAAAATTGTTTCAAACCAATACTTTCCGATGCAACCTGCCCCATAAGATCTACCTGAATTGCAGAGTTTACACAAACCATTTTATTTTGCTTCATAATGACTGCAGGATGGTTGACATAATCAACCGGTCTTACCTCTACTTCCGGATTGTTATGTGCAAAATTATAAAGCTTACGACTCCCCATCAAAAAGGTCACTACCATTTTCCCTTGATCAAAGTTCTTGTATTTTCCATTAATAATTCCTTTTTCATAAAGAGCTAAGGTACCGTCAGAGATCATTTCAGAATGAATGCCTAAATTCTTTCTGTCTCCGAGCAGTTGAATTACAGCATCAGGAATTCCGCCGATTCCAAGCTGTAACGTAGAACCGTCTTCAATGAGTGAGACACAGTTTGCTCCGATGGCCTCCTCCAATGCTCCGATTCGAGTTGGCTTGGATTCGGAAACCGGTGTAGATGCCTCCACAATATAATCAAACTCAGAAATATGTACTTTCTCTCCATACGTTCTCGGAAATTGGTCGTTCACCTGAACGATAACGATTTTTGCAGATTTTATCGCTTGATAGGTATAATCTACAGAGGTACCCAAACTGCAATATCCATCTTCATCCGGCGGAGTAACTTGTGCCATTACCACATCGCATTTGATTTTTCTCTCGCGTAATAATAGAGGTATTTCATGGAAAAATGCAGGTGTAAAATCTGCTCGACCTTCTATAATAGCGTTTCTGGTATTTGCACTTACAAACAAAGGGTTTGCTCGAAAATGCTCTTCCATTCCTGGTACTGCATATCCCCCACTTCCCAGACTGACCATATGCTTTACTTCAACATTTTTATACTGCTCGGCATTTGCAACCATAGCTTCCACTAAAACAGGGGGTTCTCCTACACAATGTGCTAACACCACTGCACTGCCATCCTCGATATGGCGAACCGCTTCTTCTGCCGTACACAATCGGCTTTTATACTGTTCCTGCCAACTCATATATTCCTCCTATTTCATGCAAGCCTTAATTGCATTTTCATAAATTTCCAATCCTGCATTTAACTGTTTATCAGTGATAACAAGTGGCGCTAAGAAACGAATTACATTGTTATACGTTCCTGCACTTTCTAATAAAAGACCATGCTGTACTGCTTCCGCTACAATTGCACTTACAATTTCTGGATTTGGTTCTTTTGTCGCCTTATCCTTTACAAACTCAATGCCCATCATACAGCCAATGCCTCTTACATCACCGACCACTTCGTATTTTTCCTGCCAAGTCTTCCAAACGTTCATAACCTTCTTGGATATCCTTAATGCTTTACCAGGAAAATCTTCTTTTTCCATAATTTCAATTACTTTAAGTGCAGCGGCACAAGCCATTGCATTTCCACAATAAGTTCCGCCGATAGTCCCAGTCGGTACTGCATCCATGATTTCTGTTCTAGCCGTTACAGCACTTAAAGGTGCTCCACCTGCGATGGATTTTGCACAAGTCATAATATCCGGTGCACAGTCAGCTTCCTTCCAGTATTCCGAAGCAAACATTCTACCGGATCTTCCAAAACCGGTTTGCACTTCATCTGCTACAAGAAGTATCCCGTTTTCATCACAAATCTGACGAACTGCTTTTACCCATTCAATCGGAGCAGGTACAAATCCACCTTCACCCTGAATTGGTTCTAATACAATTGCTGCAACAGATTCTGCCGGAGAAGCTTCAATAAATGCATCTTCAACCTTTTTAACATAGTAATCGATGGCCTCTTTTTCACTCATCTTTCCAGGAGCTCTATAAAGATATGGGAATTCGGTTCTGTAAACACCATCCGGAAACGGTCCCATTCCTACTGCATAAGCTTTTTTTGCCGTCATTGCCATTGTCATCGTTGTTCTGCCGTGGAAGGCTCCGGTGAATACAATGATATTTGGTCTTCCGGTATAGCCTTTTGCTATTTTTACTGCATTTTCATCAGCCTCTGCCCCACTGTTTACGAACATTGTTTTTTTCGTATCACCTTTTACCGGAACAATTTCATTTAATTTCTCTGCAAGTGTGATATAACCTTCATGTGTTGCAATATTCATCATTGCATGGAAGAATTTCTCAGATTGTGCTTTGACTGCGTCAATCAACTTAGGATTGCTGTATCCAATATTTAGAACACCGACACCGCCAATCCAGTCAAGGAACGTATTTCCATCAACATCCTCAAACATTGCACCCTCTCCTCTTGCAATAACACAAGGGTATCCGCATTTGATTGCATTCGGAACAGCCTTGGCTCTTCTTGCAATGATTTCGGATGCTTTTGGACCAGGCAATGTGGTTACAACTTTAGGTAAAGCATTTTTTAACATGTTTTGGTACCTCCTAAAAAAGTGCTACACTTAACTAGTGGATTATTAAAAAATCACTAGTATATAAAATGATTTATACTATGTCTCTTTATAACGCAATTAATGTGCCATATTATTTATAGTCATTGAGATAAGTATTAAATAAGCCTCAAAACCCATGTAGTTTCAATAGAAATATAATTGTCATTCGCATTGCTTATTTTAAAAGGATGAGTTATTGTTCATTTTTCTTAAAAATGCAATAAAAAATTATTAAAAAACTAATAATCCTATTTATTTTCTAATAATTTATTAAAAAGGGTCGATATACTATATAAAAGAATCTTTTGCAACGCTTTATTGGTTTCTGTTATAATAAGCGTAATAAGCAAAAATAAATTGAAAATTTAATGATATAGAGATTAAATAAAAAGAAGAGAGGGATAGAATGCAAAAATATGTAGTACGACAACCAATCAAAGATTTAAAGCAACAAATCTTTGGTTACGAAGTGGTATTTCAAGATGATACCGGAGGTTTATCCAATCAAACACAAGATCGTAATGCGGCAGATTTGATTGCTGATTTTTTATTACAAAATGGAAATAAAATTTTTGAAAATAAAATTGCATTTATAACCTTTACGCCTAATCTTTTATTTCGTAATGTTCCTAAAATTTTCAAGCAAAATCAGTTGGTCATTCAAATTGATGATAATGTAATTATTCATCCCTTAGCACAAAACATCATCCATCGCTATAAAAAACAAAATTATAAAATTGCTGTGAATGATTTTCAATTTGCACCTCGATACTTTTCAATTATGGATATTATTGATTACATTCGACTGGATTTTCGAAATATAGAAACAAATTTAACCTCATTTCGGAACATTGTACGAACTGCAAAAGGCTTTCAAAAGAAATGCATTGCTTATGGCGTAAATACAAAAAAAGCATATGACCTTGCGGTTGAGCTTGAAGTGGATTACATGCAAGGTTCTTACATTGCAGAGGACGTTTCAAAAAAGGTTAACCGTATCGAATATCTGCAAGGTAACTTCTTTCAGCTTGTTGTTGAGCTAACCAAGGATGAACCAGATTTACATTTGGTGGAAGAGCTCATTGCAAGAGATGTAAGCTTGACCTTCTCTTTGTTGAAAATGGTAAATTCAGCTTATTTTGCACTGCGTCATAAAGTAACCTCTATTATGCAGTCTTTGGTTATTTTAGGTCTTGGTCAGCTAAAACAATGGGTTTATCTTTTAAGTTTTAAACAAGACGATGATAATTTACCGGAAGATTTGGTTAAAGTATCCTTATTACGTGCAAACTTCTGCTCCGAGTTACTCCCTCATGCAAGTGACATGCCTATATCAAAATCGGAAGCTTACCTGATGGGTATGTTTTCTACGTTAGGTCTATTGATGGACGCTCCTTTGGAAGAAGTACTTGATGAACTTTACATTGCAGATGAAGTTAAAAATGCCTTATTAAAAGGTGAAGGCCGTTGTGGTCAACTATATGAACTGGTACTTAGTTATGAAAAAGCAGACTGGAAAAAGATTACCGAGTTAGCAGAAACTTTGGAAATTCCGAAAAACATTATGTCTCAAATCTACTTTGAATGCGTAGAAACAGTGAATAATATTTGGAACAACCTAATGCTTTCTTATCATGGAGAAGAAAATATTCCAGCACAGCCGTCCGAAAGTATCCTGTCAAAAAATGCACATCTCAGTGAAGATGGGATTGTCGACCAAGAACCAGCAACAATTGTAGCGCAACAGGAAGACAACAAGGATGCACTGCCGCAAGAAAAGCCTTCCTTGTCAAATGAAGAAAAAGAACCAGCCTCATCAAATGATGGTTTTATGCCTGATTCCTTCTGGGACGATTTTTAATTTTAATTTAACTGTATAAAAAATCATATAAAAAAACCTCAAAACTTTGCTTGAAAAAGCATTCGGTTTTGAGGTTTTTTAATGAGAATAAAAGTCGTTCATTTAATACGCTGAGGTTAAAAAATCAATGGTATCTTCACTTAACATGGTTTCTGTATTTATCAATAATACAATTTTGTTCTGCAATTTTCCGATCCCGGATAAATTCGTATGTGCATCGCTTCGTTCGCTGGAAAGCTGCGGTGGCTTCGAAATTTGCTCTTCATCAATTTTTACAACTTCATCCACTTCATCTACAATAAAACCAATCAGATTCTCCTGGATGTTCGTAACAACAATACACGTACGTTCGTTATACTCCATTTCCGGCTTATTAAAACGAAGGCGTACATCAATTACTGGAATGATGGAGCCTCGTAAATTTATAATTCCTTTTGCATAGTGTGGAAATTCAGGTATTGATGTAATCTCCTGCATTCCAACAATCTGCACGACATCTGCGATTGGAATTCCAAAAAGTTGACCGTCTGTCCAAAACGTCAAATATTTTCCGTTCATTTCTGAAATGTCAGTCATGTTTTCTATTGTCAATTGATCCATCTTATTTTCTTCCATAGTACAATCGCCTCCTTGTTTGTTCTTAATCAAAAAGTATATACAAATAATTATATACTAATCACTATTGTTTGTCATATATTACATTCTAAATTTTCAGCAAACTTTTCATTATGCTTTATTTAGATCATAATAAAGGCCTTTTTTTCTTAATAATTCTTCGTGTGTTCCGCTCTCTACAATCCCCTGATCTGAAAGCACTAAAATAACAGAGGCATTACGTATTGTCGATAAACGATGAGCAATGGTGAAAGTCGTCCGTCCCTTTGCTAACTTTTCTAGAGAATTCTGCACAATTCGTTCACTCTCATTGTCTAATGCCGATGTAGCTTCGTCTAAAATAAGGATTGGAGGATTTTTTAAGAAAACTCTGGCGATACTGATTCTTTGTTTTTGCCCGCCGGACAGCTTTACACCCCGTTCACCGACATACGTATCATATCCATTCTCCAAATGTTCGATAAACTCATGTGCACCCGCCATCTTAGCGGCTTGCATGATTTCTTCATAGGTCGCCCCAGGTTTACCATATTCAATGTTATTGTAAATGGTTCCGGAAAAAAGATAAACATCTTGCTGCACAATACCAATTTGAGAACGCAAAGATTGTAAGGTAACCTTTTTAATATCCATTCCATCGACTAAAATACGACCTGAAGTTACTTCATAAAACCTTGGAATAAGATTACATAATGTACTCTTCCCTCCACCTGACGGCCCGACAAGTGCCACGTTTTCACCTGGTTTTACATGAAGATTGATATTGGAAAGTACACTTTTCTCTCCTTCTGCATATTGAAAGCTAACGTGATCAAACTCAATTTCTCCCTTTATATCTTCTAGTGGTAATGCATCCTCAGAATCTTTAATTTCTACAGGAACATCCATTATCTCAACAAAACGTTCAATTCCAGTCATACCTCTCTGAAATTGTTCGGTAAATTCAACAATCCGCCGAATAGAAGCAAGCAACATAGTTACATATAATAAATATGAAATCAAATCCGGTGCGGTGATTTTTCCGTCTATCATGAACAAAGCCCCGACTACCACAACCATCATATACATGATACCGTCGAAAAATCTGGTCGTACTTTGAAACCCTGCCATATATCGATATACTTCTTTTTTAATTTTTAAAAACCCGCCATTCCCCTCTTCAAATTTTCTTTCTTCCATTCCCTCGTTTGTAAAAGATTTTACTACACGAACTCCAAGTAAGCTGTCTTCCACCTGTGCATTCAGTTCTCCAATCTGGTTCCTGGATTTTTTAAACGCTCTGCGCATCCGGTTGTTAAAATACATGGAGCAATAAAGCATTATTGGAATTACTGCAAAAATGATAATAGTGAGGGTAACATTCATGGTACAAAGAATGCTGAAAGCAACGCTGATTTTCAATGCTGCAATAAAATATTCCTCCGGGCAATGATGTGCAAACTCTGTAATGTCAAATAAATCGCTGGTGATTCTTGCCATAAGCTGTCCGATTTTCGTATTGTCATAATAAGAATAGGATAGTTCCTGCAAATGTGAAAATAAATCTCTTCGCATATCCGTCTCAATTTTAGCGCCCATCATATGACCGATATTCGCCATATAGTAATTTGCTATCATATCGATAAATCTTAAAATGAAATACACCGTACCCAATGATAAAATAACTTGCACAGACAAAGCGTCCACGTCATTCATACCTTTATCAGTAATGTATCTTACAATCAACGGTAATACAAGCTCACAAACGGTAGTGAGCGCTGCACAAAATAAATCTAAAAATAATATAGCTTTGTACTTTTTAAAATAAGGTGCAAAGCGAAAAAGCAAATGCTTATTCTCTTTCATGATATCTCCCTGTGTTTATTACAATAATATTTATTTATCTGCCTGTCGAATTTTATCAGCAATCTCACCAATTTTCTTCAAGCGATGATTAATACCGGATTTTTTCAATGACGGCTTCATCATTTCGGCTAATTCATTTAAAGAGGCTTCTGGATTTTCTAAACGAAGCTGGGCCACAGAAAAGAGCTTTTCCGGTAAAAAACTCAGTCCTTTGGTATTTTGAATTAATTCAATATCTTCAATCTGTTTCGATGCTGCATTTACTGTTTTATCTAAATTAGCACTTTCACAATTTACGATCCGATTGGTCTTATTTCGCATTTCCTTTACAATTCGTATATTTTCAAAATCCAGCAACTGCGAATGCGCTCCCAATATATTTAAAAAATCGGTAATTTGTTCACTTTCTTTTAAATAAACAATATAATTCTTTTTTCTCAGCACTACCTTTGCATGCAGACCAAATCCATTAATTAATTTTTTTACATCGTTTGCTAAAACTTCACTGTTGCAAACGATTTCCATATGATATCCCTTTTCCGGATTGCTAATGGTACCTGCTCCTAAAAATACACCTCTTAAATACGCTTTTTTACAGCATCTCTTTTTTATTAAATCTGAATAAATACCATCACTAATATAATTGCAGCCTTCTTTTACTAAAAGAATACCTGTTTCCCTTAATATTTGCTCAGCATTTTTATCCGAACCGATTGTTAATTCATAGGAGTGTCCTCTTTTTAGGATTGCTGCCTCAGAAACTGCCAAATCTGCTCTTGCCCCAAAATAGTTTTTCAGAAGTTTTATAAACAGTCGGGCTACAGCAGCATTTTCTGTAGTTAATTTCACATCCATCTTTCCGCCTCCGGAAAGCTTTATGGTTCCGCACATTCTAAGAAATCCTGCAATTTCTGCAAGCATACAGCATTTCTTTTCCACCTCAATGCGTGCCAATTCATTTTTCGTGTTTGATGAAAAAGACATCCTTGCACCCCCTTAGTGATTAAATTTGGTACTTCTTTTTCACTTGCTTCATTGTATCAAAAAAAGCGGTCGGAGCAAAGTACCCCTTCCGCTTTTTATCGATGCGTTTTAAATCTTTTGTTTCAATTTATTTTGTTAGTCCTAAAATTTGTCTTGCTTCTGCTGGAGTAGCAATTTCTCTTCCTAAAATCTTAGCAAGCTTAACTTCTTTTTCTACCATTTCTCCGTTGCTCTTTGCAAGAACGCCTTTTTCTAAGTAAAGGTTATCTTCAAATCCAACTCTTACGTGTCCGCCCATAGAAATAGTTGCAGCCGCAATGTGCCAAGCATTCTTTCCAAGACCGGTAGCAGTCCAAGTGGAACCAGCAGGAAGGCTTCCTACCATGAATACTAAGTCTCTTAATGTAGCAGTCATCTGTACACCAAGTACAAAGTCAAAGTGAAGCGGGTGTACTAAAAGACCTTTCTTGTCTGCTTTTAAAGCAATGTCAATCATACCCTTATCAAATACTTCAAGCTCTGGCTTAATGCCTCTTTCCTTCATGATCTTAGCAAAATTAAAGATTGTATTGTCTGTATTTACGAAAACTTCATCTCCGCCAAAGTTACAAGTACCGCAATCTAAAGTTGCAAATTCTGGAGTTGGAACGATATCTGTGGATTCCAATCTTTCCAAATCAGTCATACCAACTGCACCACCGGTAGAAGGCTGAATGATTGCATCTGGGCATTCCTTACGAATCGCATCTACTGCTTCCTGGAATCTTTCCTTGCTCTGAGTCGGAGTACCATCATCCCATCTTACGTGAAGATGAATAACTGCTGCACCTGCATCATAAGCGGATTTTGCTTCTCTTACGATTTCTTCAATTGTGTAAGGGACTGCAGGATTCTGCTCTTTTGTTACTTCTGCGCCACAAATTGCAGCACTGATAATTAGTTTTTCCATGTTTTTTTGCTCCTTTGTATGTATATGTTATTATTAAATATATCAAGCGCTCAGAATGGTTAGTATTCATGAGTTAGCCCGACAATCACGTTGGCGATGCGTTCTGCATCATGACGAATATAGCCTAGCTTAATATCTGTAAAATCATTCTCAATTAACCTTATTTTTTTTTCATTAAGATAAAGCTTATCCGTTTTGGTAGGAAGAATCTGTCTTGAACCATCTTTCATATATGGTCTTAATTTCTCCTCTTTAATCTGCTTATTATTAGCAATGACGTATTCAATAACCTCTCGGCCTATGTATTCATTGGCTTTCTTTACATGTTCAGAAACCGTATAACCATCGGTTTCGCCTGGTTGCGTCATAACATTACAGATTAATATCTTTCGTGCTGGGGACTGCTGTATTGCTTCACCAATGCCACCCACTAAAAAGTTTACTATGATGCTGCTATAAAGACTACCCGGCCCCAAAACGATGACATCCGCTTCTAGTATAGCATGAATTGCCGCTTTTGTGGCAATCGTTCGAGTAGGTTTCAAGAAAACACGGCGAATCCCACTTTTTGCAGAAATTACTCTTTCAGGTATGCGTGATTCACCGCAAATAACCTCACCATTTTCCAATTCCGCGCAAAGAGTTACATCTTCCGTAGTAACTGGAAGCACTCTCCCCCGTACTCGAAGGATCTCACTTGCCTTTGCAACTGCAGTTTCAAAATTGCCGTAATTACCATTTAATGCGGCAATCAATAAATTCCCAAAATTTTGCCCTGCATAACGTCCTTCACAGAAACGATATTTTAAAAGTTCCTGCATGGTACCTTCCTCGTCAGCCATAGCTAAGATGCAGCTTCGAATATCTCCGGGTGACAGCATTCCTAAGTCTTCTCTTAAAATCCCCGATCCTCCGCCGTCATCAGCTACCGTAACCACAGCCGTTAGATTTTCCGTTACTTTTTTCATTCCTCGAAGAATAACCGAAAGTCCGGTTCCTCCGCCAATAACGGTAATCCTGGGTCCGTTGCCTTTTTGACGATAGTAATCGGTTCCCATTTTATTTGAAATCCCTTCCATATATACCCTCTATCTATTTTCTCTATAAATCTCGATGAATCAAAATGATCCGCTTTTCATCCTCCGTAAACAATCTTGAGAATTCATTTGCCATCGTTACGGAACGATGCTGACCTCCGGTACATCCAAAAGCAAGAACTAAATGCGACTTTCCTTCTTTCTTATATAACGGTATCAGATAATTGGTCAAATTATAAATCTCTTTGATAAATTTATGGCTTTCTGGAAACTTTAATACATAATCCTGCACTTTTTTGCTGTTGCCTGTAAGATTTTTCATACTGGCAAGGTAAAATGGATTCGGGAGAAAACGTACATCAAATACCCAATCTGCATCAAGCGGAATCCCATGCTTGTACCCAAATGACATAATCGTAATGGTAAACCCATCCGAAGCTTCTTTTGACAGCAGCAGTCGTTTGATTTCTTCACTCAACTTTGCAGTTTTCATATTTGAGGTATCTAAAATAAAATCGGCCTCTTTTCGAATCTCTTTTAAGCTTTCTCTTTCCTTTTTAATACCCTCTGCAATTGCACCGGCAGGAGAAAGAGGATGGTTGCGTCTCGTCTCTTTATACCTTCGAATTAATACTTCATCCGATGCTTCTAAAAACATAACTTTTATCGGCATATCTTGATTTTTTAAATCCAAAAGACTGTTCTTAAAATTCTCAAAAAATTCTCTGCTTCGAATATCAACGACAAAAGCCGCTTTATCAATTTTCATTTTATCCTGAACTGCCAAGTTAATAAATTCTTTAATCAAAATAGGTGGCATATTATCAATGCAATAATATCCTAAATCTTCCATGCAATGTACTGCTTGGCTCTTTCCTGCACCGGATAAGCCTGTTACAATGATTGCTTCCATAACGCACCTCCTTTCTTCTCTTACGCTTCCAAGCGCTCTAAATTAACGATACGATCCAAATCCAAACCGGCTTCCATAGCCCTTTTTAAACCACCCTCATATCCACCAACTCGTTGCGGTACGTGAGCGTCGCTACTTAAAATAAACTGCACATCCTCCTTCGCTGCAATGCGAATGGATTCTACAGTCAAATCCTTATGCCAGTTGCTGATTTCCATCCAAGTGCCACATTCTGCACAAGCTTTTGCAATCTCAGCGATATCAAACTCACCCTTATCTCCAGGATGAGTCAATATCTTTATCGGATTTTCGTACAATGCTTTTATGGTCATTTCCGTATTCCAGTGTTTTGCAAATTTTGCATGTATTCCACTATGCTCCCTAATAAAATTTACACTATGCAGCAAACCAGCACGCAAAGGTCTTTCGCCAAAAATACCATAGTGATAGCCTGCCAATATATAATCATACTGTTCAAATTCCTGTGGCAGTACGTCCAAACGTCCGCTCGGATTCATAATATTAGCCTCAATTCCTAGTAAAATTTCTATCTGCGGATATTTCTTTCGCAATCGCTCAATCTCATTCCGCATAACAGAAACTGCACTTCTTTTTATACCATAGGTGACATGACCTGGTCCGTGGTCTGAAATACCAATGGTTTTTAAACCTTTTTGCAAAGCCACTGACACATTATCCTCAATGGAACCTTTTCCGTGTGAAAAGGTCGTATGTGTATGAAGATCAAATTTCAAACGGTAAGATTCCATCTTACCTTCTTCTGCATAATGCATTTGCATTATACATCTCCTTTCCTTATATAATCCGAACTTCCGGATTTAACATGACTCCACTCTTATCATAGACGGTTTGCTGAACCAGCTTCATTAAATCAATAATATCTTTAGCAGTAGCCCCGCCTTCATTCACAATAAAACCTGCATGAAGCGGAGACACCCTTGCACCACCAACACTTAATCCCTTTAAACCTGCTTCCTCAATGAGTCTACCTGCATAATATCCTTCCGGTCGTTTGAAAAAGCTTCCTGCACTTGGCAAAGAAATCGGTTGTTTCTCATTGCGTTTTGCATTTAGTTCCTTCATCCGTGCCTTAATTTCCTCTTGATTACCGGACTGCAAGTATAATTTGACACCTATAATGATCTCTCCGGTTTCCTGAAAAATGCTTTTTCGATAACCAAAATTTATCGAATCCACCTTACGGTCTTTCATCATTCCATTTCGTTGTATGGAAGCGGTACTGATAACAACATCTTTCATTTCGCCGCCATAAGCACCTGCATTCATATAGATAGCTCCGCCTAAGCTTCCCGGAATTCCGGAAGCAAATTCAAGTCCGGTGAGAGAGTGTTCCATAGCTTTCTTGGAAACCGCAGATAACAAAATGCCAGGTTCTGCGAAAATCACATTTCCCTCAATCCGAATTCGATCAATGCCCTCACCCACACGAACGACAACACCGTCATAGCCTTCATCACGAAATAATGTATTACTCCCATTTCCCATTACAACAAATGGGCACTTTTCTTTATTTAAAATCTCTACCGTCGAAAATAGTTCAGACAAATTTGCCGGCTCTACCAGTAAAGCTGCATTCCCTCCAGCACGAAATGAAGTGTACTCACGCATCGGTGCATCAAAATGCAAACCACTTTCTTGGATATAAGGGAGAAGCTTATTGTAAATTTCTTTTTGATTCAAAATGATTTCCTCCATGCAATAAAATTCTTTACTTATTATATTCGACTTTTTGAATAAAGTAAACCATTCCGTAGTAAAGTAAAGTGTTGGCTGAAAGAACCTATGATTTTATTTTAAAAGGTTTTGTGAATATTTATTTGTATTTATGAATAAATATTAAAAATTCTCTTGATTTTTCTTTTTAACGGTACTATACTAAATAGCATATATTTTGGACAATACTGATTAAGGAGAATAAATGCCATGACTAAAGAAAAAATTATACTCGCTTATTCCGGTGGATTGGATACATCGGTTATTGTAACCTGGCTTAAGGAAAAATATGATTATGATGTGATTGCAGTATGTATTGACGCCGGACAAAATGAAGATTTTGCAGCAATCGAAAAGAAAGCATACGCAACTGGTGCATCGAAAGCTTATGTTATTGATGTAAAAAAAGAATTTGTTGAAGATTTCATTTGGCCGGTATTAAAAGCCGGTGCCATTTATGAAGGGGATTATTTATTGGGTACCTCTATGGCACGTCCTTTGATGGCACAAAAACTGGTAGAGATTGCAGAAAAAGAAGGCGCTCATCTAATTGCGCATGGATGCACAGGAAAAGGCAATGATCAGGTTCGTTTTGAATCTTCTATCAAAGCATTAAATCCTTCCATTAAAATCATTGCGCCTTGGCGTATTTGGGATCTAAAATCAAGAGAGGATTGTTTGCTTTATGCAAAAGAACATGACATCCCTGTGGCACAAAGTGTAACAAAAATCTACAGCCGCGATGAGAACATATGGCACATCAGTCACGAAGGCGGTAATCTTGAAAACCCATGGAACGAACATCTCGACGATATGCTTATTTTAAGTGTACCGCCTGAAAAAGCACCGGACGCTCCACTTTATGTTGAAATTGACTTTGAAAAGGGTGTTCCAACAGGAATCAATGGAAAAAAGATGGATTCGGTAGAACTTCTTACATATTTAAACAAAGTTGGTGGAGAAAATGCCATCGGCTGTATTGATATTGTAGAAAATCGTCTTGTAGGTATGAAATCCAGAGGTGTGTACGAAACACCAGGCGGAACGATTCTATTCCAAGCGCACCATGCATTGGAAAAGTTAATCTTAGATCGTGACACCATGGCTTATAAAAACATTGTAGCTCAAAAATATTCCGAATTAATTTATGACGGACGTTGGTTTACACCATTAAGAGAAGCCATTGATGCCTTTGTGAATGTAACTCAGGCACAAACAACCGGTACTGTTCGTATGAAGCTATATAAAGGAAATTGCACGGCAGTTGGTTCTAAATCTCCTTATTCTCTTTACAGTGAAGAATTTGCAACATTCAGTGCCGATGAAGTGTATGACCAAAAAGACGCAGAAGGTTTTATCAATCTCTTTGCATTGCCATTAAAAATTCGTGCCATCCAAAAGGAACAGCACGAAGGCATCAAAGGAGATAAAACACTTGGAAAAAAAGTCATTCGCGGCGGTGACTTTGTAGAGTAAGCATCAACGGTAAGATGACGTCAATTGAAGCATAACCTCCAATTGATTATATACTCCACGTTCTACCACTTGATAAAAAGACTCTGGATTTTCTGTTTTCAAATAATGATACATAGCATCATTATATTGTGATTCACTCATATCAAGTGAAATAGGAGGAAATCCATGCTGTATCAAATAATATAAGAGGGCCATTCTGGCCATAATTGCAGAATGAGCACCAAACGGATAAATTTCAATGATTTTATTATGCAGATAGGTTGCTTTTCGTATTGGATTGGTTGTATCTTCTTCACTCAGCCAATCAAACAAAAGCTCCATCTGCTCTTCTATTTCTTTAAAATGAGGTGGATTATACTGCAATTCAATCAATACCGGATTATTGGTACGATAAACTTCCGTATGCTCCGGAAAAAGCACTTGGTAAATCTGCAGCAATACTTTCTCACTCAATTCATTCCTCATATCTACTAAGACTGAAATAAGTTTTATCGCTTCAATATAATTACGAATGAAACTGTGTTCCATCAGGTTTACGCTCACAACAAACTCGCCCTTCATAATTTTGGTGACATTTTGTTTTGAAATCACACTGCCATCCAAACGCAGGGAAGAATAAATCCAGTCATGAAAGCTCACTTCCTCCATATACGCTTTTATTTCCGGCGGAAATGGCTTTCTGTTTTCTAAAATAAGAATCTTTTTCTTAATTTCTCGATACATAAGCACACCCCATTAAAATTGATTTTAGTATATCCTGCTTCCACTATTCACGCAAGATAAAAATTACCATTAATAAAAAATTATCCTATTTTGCTTTTTAGCAATCGCCTACCGCTTTATTCTTTCATATGATATAATTAACACTAAAATTAGAATCCTTTGTGCCAAATACTATATTTATAGACAGGAGGAATGTCAATGCAACAATTCCACATCTTATATATTGACTATTTACAGGACATTAATCTGATATCCGTTACAATACGTCTGATTCTTGCCATCCTTTTAGGTGGAATGATTGGATTGGAACGAGGTTCCAACAAGCATCAGGCAGGTTTTCGTACACATATGCTTGTCTGCATGGGTGCTGCGCTTGCCATGCTTACCAATCAATTTATTTATGAAACCATGTCCAATATTTCTGATCCTGCCAGACTGGGGGCACAAGTCATTAGCGGCATTGGTTTTTTAGGAGTCGGTACTATATTAGTTACAGGCCGACATAAAATAAAAGGCTTAACGACTGCTGCAGGGCTTTGGGCCTCTGCTTGTACAGGGCTTGCCATCGGAATCGGTTTTTACTCAGGTGCTATTATTGCCGGAATTTTAATTTTTATCGTTTTAGCCTTTCTTCCAGGCATTGAACTTTATTTTTACAATCGTTCAAGAATGATTGATCTTTATGTAGAAACAGACTCCATAAAAAGAGTGGCTCCTATGCTCAAATTCATTCGTAGCCTTGAAGTAAATATATTAGAAACACATGTAAGTCGTTCCGAACCCATCTCCCAAAATGGAGTCGGTGTTCATCTTTCTATTAAATTATCAAAAAACACAAATCGTGAAGATTTACTTGAGAAAATTAGTAATCTTGAAGGAATTCATCTCCTTGAGGAGATATAGCAAAAGAAAGATTGCTTAACAGAATAATAAAATCATAACAGAAACATAGCAAAAGGAAACAAACCCGTAAAGGAGGGAACCCGATTGAACGATCAAGCCATAAAATCATTATTAGCCTTTCTTTTAGAAAATAAAGCGTGCATCATCCAATATCTTGACTACTTTCAACCTGCGGATCTGAGAAAGGGAATTCTATCCATTCCCGATTCACTGGTAAACGAACAATGCAAAGAGCTTATTCTTCCAAAGCTTGCACCAAATATAAAGGATTATAAGATTTCCTTTTCCAGCAATTTTATATTTTTAGATTTAAATCTGAATATCAAGCAGCTTGGTCCATTTAAAGCAATGTATTTGTTAAGTGTTGAAGAATGTCTCTTTGAACCTCACTCGCATCGAATTTCTTTTTCTTACCGTGAAGACATTCGACCGCAAGGGAATCCAATGCAATCTATGATGCTTAAAACTTTTTTGTTAAATCAGGGTACATTGCTGCAAAAAGCAGTGGGGTTATCCAAGTCCAATGCAATCAGAGTTACACGCACTCACGTTTCTGTTGATTTGGATCAAATCCCGATTTTTTCCGCTTCAATTTTTGATAAACTAAGTATAACATACCTACAATCACAAGATGGTAAATTTACCTGTAACTTCACATTCCTAGAGTAAAGGGAGTTTATGACAATGATACCATGGGATAAAAGTTTTGAAACAAAAATACCTCATATTGATAATCAGCACAAACGTTTCCTTTTAAAGGCAAACCTCTTTTATGTAAAATGTAAGGTAAATACATCCTTTGAAGAACGCGAAGAAGATCTCTCTTATCTGGAGAAGCTTCTTCTTTCGCATTTTTCAGAAGAGGAAGCACTTCAAAGGGAATTGGAATATCCGCAATTTCATCATCATCAAGCTTCCCACGATCGTTTGCGAAGTATTACAAGAGAGGTAGGCTCTCATCTGCGTGCTTCCTCATTTTCAAATGAATCCCTGCAAGAATTTTATCACTCCGTAAAAACCTTTGTAAAAGATCATTTGGTTTACGATGATATGAAATTTGCAAGGTATTATCAAGAAAAAACAAAGGTTGGTAGTTAGTGAATCATAAGGATTGTGCGTTTACATTGCCTTACTTTGTACTAAACGATCTGCTAATTCGACGGCGGTAACTGCATCTTCAGAATAGTAACTATCAATGCCTTTCGCATAATCGTGTGAAAGTGGAGCCCCTCCAACCATTACAAATAAATCATCATACAAATTTTCTTTCTTAAGTGCTTCCACAGCCACATCCATAGTAGTCATTGTTGTTGTAAGCATAGCAGACATAGCAACAATATCAGGCTTATGTTCCTTTACTGCATCTACAATCTGCTGAACTCCTATATCCACTCCTAAGTCAATCACTTCATATCCTGCCCCCTGAAGAAGCATTACACAAAGTTTTTTCCCTATATCATGTAAGTCTCCTAATACTGTGCAGAAAATAATTTTACCTGAATTGGAAACGTCGGATTCATTTAAATGCGGCTTTAATCGTTCCATACCGGCATCCATAGCGTTCGCTGCCATAAGAACTTCTGGTACAAATAATTCTCCCTCTTTAAATAAGTCCCCAACAATGTTCATTCCTGCAACAAGTCCCTTATTCAAAATATCCTGAGGATTTTCTTCATCTTCAAGTGCTTCTTCTACTAATTCTATAACATCATCCAATTCACCCTCACCTACAGCTTCTATTATTTTTTTAAATATCTTACTCATATTAAATTCCTCCTAATTATTTAATGCCGTATTCTACTTCGGCATCTTCAATAATCTTACGAATTACTTCCGCTGCCTTTGAATCTAAAGGCTCAGGCTTATGATTTTCTAATATTTGAATTGCTGTTTCATAAGCTTTTTCTGTCATATCCTTACATCCTTCCGCCAACCAAGATTCTCTGGTCTTTCGGTTTATCAGCTTGGAATGTGATTGAATTGACTTATAAATACCGCTTGTATGAGGATGTGAAACAAATTCACCCGTACCCACTTCTTTTATAACATCTAATGCCAATGTCCCTGCATTTACATTAAATCCATTTATCGTGTGTAGTACCATCTTGAAAATTTCTGCATCGATAATCAGTTGTGCCAAATCGAATGTCATACCCATCTCTAACATACCTGCACCGTAAATTAAGTTGGCGCCACCCTGAGCAGCCATCATTGCGGTTAAGGTCTTTTCGTGAGCAGCCTGAGCATCCGGAACTTTACTATCTGCCTACCCACCAGCTACAAAGCTTGGAAGCAAGTAGTATTGTGACAATTGTGCAACAGCATTACTAATCATAGCTAATTCCGGTGCACCTACCGGCGTCGTTAAGTGTCTCATATCCATGATTGTGGTAGAACTTGCATATAAAACAGGAGCTCCCTTACAAGCCAGCTGGCTTAATACTACTGCAGATAATACTTCCGCATTATGCGTTACCAAGGTTCCTGCCAATGTTACAGGAGCAGTCGCACCAGATAATGCCATTGAAATAATATTGCTTGGAATACCATGCTTCGCGCCTTCAATAATTACATCTGATGCAGTTGGATTCAGCTGAAGCGGACTTGTAGGACATACATTAAACGTCATAATCGGACGTTCCTTTAACTTATCTTTGCCTCCTACAATTGCTGCTGCCATGTCAATGATCTTCAATGCATTTTTTTCGCCATCCGGACCAATAAAGATATGCTTTGTAGTGTTATGCAGCATAACCTCCATATTATGTAACGCCTGAACATGGCCGTGCTGATCCTGAGATGCTACTGATCGGTAAGCAATCGGCAGAACATTTAAAGCATCTGCCACTAAAGTATTTCTTCCCAAATCTGCTTTCGTTGATCTTCGATATTCCCTCGTATATGGATCGATTACATTTACACCTTCACCAAAGTTAATAAATGCAACCTTTCTCTGCTTTATTACATAGTCATTTTTAGGATTTCTTCCTGCAAGTAAAATAACAGATGGGGCCGACTTAATAGATTCTTCAACGATATAGGCAGGAATCTTGACCGTCTCACCATGGATATAACAGCCATTTGTTTCAAATAAATCTCTAGCTTTTTTGCTTTCAACCTTAATTCCAATTTGTGATAGAACCTCTAAACTTCCTGCATGAATTGCATACAACTGTTCTTCTGTCAACTTATTGCTGCTTACATGCGCCGAATTGATAGTGTCTAATATATTTGCACTATCTTTACCTTTTCTACTCATTGTAACCTCCTTTTTTGTTATTTCCTTAAAACCATTTAACTGATACCGCATTAAGCGATGATATCAATTTATATTACTCGCATATTTCATGCCAACTATATTAAAAAGATTGAATTATCTAAAAATTACGAAAAAATATCCTTCTTTATGGGTACGAGGCTTTCGCCCAATGCCTTCTTTCCACAGCTTTAGCTGTAATGAAAAAACGGACAGCAAAATGAGCTTTACTAATAAAGGTGAACTTCTTTTTTATTGAGTAGGAGAATTTAACAACTAAATTAAAAAGTGAGTACAAAAACTGTCATTGGATTAACAGTTTTTGTACTCACCGATACACAAAAGTTGTTCATTTTATTTTATTTAGATATACCAAATTTCTTTATCTTCTTATATAAAGTATTTCTTGATATGTCTAATTTTCTCGCTACCATGCTTAAATTACCTTCGTATTCCTTTATAAGATTTTGTATTTCTTCTTTTTCAGAGCCTTCTTTCTCTTTGTGAGTCATCTGTAATGATGTTTCTCTCATTTTACCTATTTCATTATTGATAATCCGATCGGTATTAATAATCATAGGGAAAAATTCTTCAATTTCTACGCCTGTCATGTACATCATTCTTTCCACAACGTTTTGAAGCTCCCTAACATTTCCGGGCCAGTCATACTCGTAAAACCTCAACAGCTGATGGTCGTTAAATGTATAGTGTCTGTTAAACTTCTTTCTTCCATATCTTTTAATAAAAGCCCCTATAAGCAGAAATATATCGTCCTTTCTTTCTCTCAACGGAGGGATACGAAGATTCACCACATTTAATCTATAATACAAATCTCCTCGGAATCTGCCGCTTTTTACTTCTTCCAAAAGATTTCGGTTTGTTGCACAAATAATTCGAATATCAATTGGTATGACCTTGTCGCCTCCTACACGAGTAATTGTTTTTGTTTCCAAGACTCTTAGCAGGGCAACCTGCTGTGCAAAAGGCATCTCTCCAATTTCATCCAAAAATAGTGTACCACCTGAAGCCAGCTCAAACTTACCGGGTTTACCGCCTTTTGCAGCCCCAGTAAAAGCTCCCTCTACATATCCAAAAAATTCACTTCCAACCAATTCAGCCGGTATGGCACCACAGTTTATAGCAACAAATGGACCATTTGCTCTTTGGCTTTCATTATGTATGGCTTGAGCAAATAGCTCCTTTCCTGTACCGCTTTCCCCTTCAATTAATATTGCTGCATTTCCTTTTGCCACAGATTTAGCATAATTAATCAAGATTTTCATCTTAGGTGTCAATGTCAATATATCTGAAAATTTATAGATAGCATATAAATTCGATTCAGCCTTTCTAACACTGGCATTTTTTAAATTATTTATATTGGTTTTGGGTCCCAATTTTAATATAATTTGATTTGCCTTCTCCAGCTCTTTCGTTTTTTCATCCAGTTTTTTCTTCCACTTTGTAATATCTACGCCGATTTCTCTAAATTCTGTTCTGCAACCGTTTTCATCAAAATACGCTCTGCCTATATACTGAATCCAAATAACTTTACCATCGTATCGTTTGGCTCGTCCTTCAATTCTGTAATTGGGTTCTTCCGGTGTTACCACCTCTTCCATATTACATATTAACCGATCCTCAGGTAATATATAATCGAAGCAACTGGTACCTATAACCGATTCCGGAGAGACACCGTGACAGTTACAAAATGCCTTATTCGCATACTTAATAATGCCATAAGCGTCCTCTATTAACACCATTTCCACCATATCATCTAATACTTCTGTATAAGTATCCATGCGAATCCCCCTTACACTATTAAAGTATTGAACCAAATTATTTGATACTATGTTACCATGTATTTCCATGGTACTCAATATCAATATTTGATGAAAAAAGGCTTTTTTATTGTATTAATCTTTTATGAGGATAGTTAAAAGAAAAAAGAGCAGATTTTTCTGCTCTTTTTATTTTGTTTAATTGATAAACTATATTTCGATATAGACTTATATCTCTTACTGCAATAACTGCAATACGCCCTGAGGAAGCTGATTTGCCTGTGCAAGCATAGCCTGTGCAGCCTGAGTTAAAATATTGTTCTTTGTAAAGTCCATCATTTCTTTTGCCATATCAACGTCTCTTACACGGCTTTCTGCAGCAGTCATGTTTTCAGTCGTTACACCTAAGTTGTTGATTGTGTGCTCTAAACGGTTCTGGATTGCACCAAGATCACCTCTTGTGGAAGATACGCTATTGATTGCATCTTTAATCTTCTGAATTGCAGCTGATGCACCGGGTTGAGTGCTGATATCCACTCCGCTGATGCCGAGTGCGCTTGAACTCATATTGCCGACGGATACGTTAACCTTATTGTAGTTATCAGCGGTATCTCCCACCTGTAAGGTCAGTCCGTCTCCGGATTTTGCAGAAGTGGTGCCTGCCTTTAATGCAATTGTAGTATCTGTAGCACCAGTTTTAGCTGCCGCAATGCCAGTCTTCTCACTGATTAGGGCAGCCATAAGTCCAGCATCGGTAGTGTCTGCTATACCTGGAGTCGTACCTCCGTTGATCTTAACATAATTTACATCAGAATCCAATTTTGAAGCTGCAGCGGCATCCGTTACAAATGCAAATTTCTGTCCGTTGATTTCAAAGGTACTGCTCGATGCATCACCGGTCCCGTCATATACCGGCAATTTTGAAGCATCTAAGTTATAGTATGCATCCTCACCAGCCGTATTGGTTGTGGTACCAAAAACTCCGGCTACTGCCGCACCCGTGCTGGCATCCGTTACGCTAATCTGATACATCTCGAACTTATCATCTGCACCAGCCGTTTTTGATGTAATTTTTAAGGCACCGCCTGTTAAGTCTACCGTATAGCCGGAACCCAAAGTATCTTGAATGTTCTTCTGCAATTCAGCAAGACCAGTAGCATTTTCAGTATCACCTAATGCTTTAGTGGCATCCTGTCCCGTAAACTCAACGCTCTTTTCCTGTAATGCGCCATCTGCATCTCTATAGGTTAGATTTACATTCATCTTTCCTGCAACTAAAGTCCCAGTGCCAGCCGTAGTTGTAGACTTTGTCGCAGTCGCAGCTTGCAGATCCAGTACAGCTGGATTACTTGCCAAATCACTGTACTTTACATCAACTGCAACACCTTTAGCAGAGCTGCTTCCGAGAGAGCCGTCTAAAAGGTTGATTCCATTAAAGTTAGTGGATTCTGCGATACGATCAATTTCATCTTGTAGAGAAGCAACTTCCTTCTGTAAGTTTGCACGGTCTGTGGTATTGTCATAAGTACCATTGGAAGACTGCGTAGCAAGCTCTGTCATACGGTTTAGCATGGAGTGTACTTCCGTCAAAGCACCTTCTGCAGTTTGTACTAAAGAAATACCATCATTTGCATTCTTCTGAGCAGTTTCAAGACCTTTGATCTGTGCTCTCATCTTTTCGGAAATTGCCAAGCCTGCAGCGTCATCGCCAGCACGGTTAATTCTAAAACCGGAAGATAACTTTTCTAAGTTCTTACCTACTGCGTTGTTGTTTGCACCTAACTGTCTGTAAGAGTTCATAGCAGCGATATTGTGTTGAATTCTCATAATTGTTCCTCCTTAAATCATTTCAGGGGATTCCTTTCCCCCAGATTCATCCATTTTATATTTCATCCCTCAGGCTAAGGGCCCTTTCGCCTTCGGGTTGAAAACTTTTTCTCTATGTCTTATATATCGTGCAAATATTTGGATACTTAATAGTTATTTTGATTCTTTTTGGATTTTTTGATAAAAAAATCAGCCTGTTTTTACAGACTGATTTTTTCATGGTGACTTATTTTATCTATCCTATATTATCTTTATCGCTTATGACCGCTTTACCATTGTCCGGGAGTGACGAAAAACCGCGGCGACAAGCTCTAATTCAAATAATGGACTTGCCCAGGGGTCCCTTTTTCAACAATGGTTCCTTGATCCATAACCAAAATAGAGTCAGCAACCTTTTTCGCCAGATTTTTTTCATTTGTAGCAACGATGACGGTTTTTCCTTCATTTGCAAGCTGCTTGATTAAATCAACTACTTCTTCTGCCATTTCCGAGGATAAACCTTGTGTTGGTTCGTCAAACAATAATACCTTCGGGTTATTGATTAATGCTCTGGCAATCGCAATTTTTTGCTTTTCCACTCCGTTAATTTGATCAGGATGAAGGAATGCTTTCTCTTCCATTCCAACCTTCTTCAAAGCTGCAATAGCTTGCTCTTGTGCCTTGGAGCAATCTGCAGTCTTTTCACGGAGCATTCCAATGGCAACATTATCCATCACGTTCATATGTGGAAATAAATTAAAGTTTCCAAATACAAAACCCATATTTTTTCGAAGTTGATCTTCGTTTGTATCATTGCACGTCATATTCTCAATAATGACTTCGCCTTCTGTAGGAACGTCAAGCAAATCCAAACAACGCAAGAAGGTACTCTTTCCACAGCCGGAAGGCCCCATGATGCATACTACTTCATTTTCGTTCATGCTTTCGTTAATACCCTTTAATGCCTCTACTTGACCAAAGGTTTTCTTTAAGTTTGTTACTTTTATCATAGCAAATGCTCCTTTCTTTGGATTTCATGTCTCAAATCTATTTACTGCAATGTAATTTTCGGCTCGTTTACATTGAAATCACTTCTTTTTAATGCATATGCATGATTATACTACCTAAAGAATAAATATTCAAGTGTATTTAACTATTTTTTTCTTCTTTTTTTTCTCCAAAATCTGTAGAGCCTTCCATAGCAAATACAGTCTCTTCACAAATGTTTGTTGCATAATCGGCAATTCGTTCTAAATGCGCTGCAATAAACAAAAATGTTACACTTTGACGGTTCTTCGCGGCATCTTCTCCAATCAATCCAATCAACTCTTCATAGATACTGCGAAACAGTTCATCAACCTCGTCATCAAAAATCCAAACCTTTCTTGCTAGCCTCAAATCTTTGTTTACAAAAGCATCAATTGCATTCTTTACCATTTTAGTTGCCATTTCCGCCATACGAGGAATGTCTATCAACTCTTTCATATACTCTTCGTTTTCAAGTCGCAATGTGTATTTCGCAATATCTTCACAGTGATCTCCGATACGCTCCAAATCTCGAATCATTTGCATGATGGAAATGCACATACGCAAATCTCCGGCAAGAGGCTGCTGCGTTGCTAAAAACTTTAAGGTTTTGTCTGCAATCTGATCTTCTAAATCATCAATTTTTTCATCGTTATCGATGATGCTTCTGGCCAAATTCCCGTCTTTTTCTTTCAAAGATTTAATCGCGCCTCTTATTGTCTCTTCGACAAGAGCGGTCATGCTTAGTAAATCCGCTTTAATCATGGCCATTTCCTGATCCATCTGTAATCTTGCTACCATGTATTAACCTCCATTTTAAATATTTATTAATTTTTATTTTTACTTAATTTCATTTCCCTTTTAAAGTGATCAACCAAATCGTCCTGTAATGTAATCTTCGGTCTTTTTGTTTGCCGGATTGGAAAAGATTTTTTCCGTTTTATCACTCTCAATCACCTTTCCGCTTAAAAAGAAAGAGGTAAAATCCGATACACGCCCTGCCTGCTGCATATTATGAGTTACAATGACAATGGTATACTTATCGGAAAGTGTATTTAATAATTCTTCAATCTTTGATGTAGCGACAGGATCAAGTGCTGAGGTTGGTTCATCCATCAAAATTACCTCTGGTTCGACTGCCAAACATCTGGCAATGCAAAGTCGCTGCTGCTGTCCTCCGGAAAGTCCGGTTGCCGGACGATGCAAACGATCCTTTACTTCCTCCCAAAGTGCAACCTCACGTAAGGTACGTTCAACAATCCCGTCCAAAACATCACGATTTTTTTCCCCATGAATTTTGGGTCCATATACAATGTTTTCATAAATGGATTTAGGAAATGGATTTGGTTTTTGAAATACCATGCCTACTTTTTTTCTTAAGGTAATCAGATCATAATCCTTTCCGTAAATATCCTCACCGTCAAATGTAATATGTCCTTCTATCTTTACGCCGTTAATCAAATCATTCATTCGGTTTAATGTACGAAGAAACGTTGATTTACCACAGCCTGACGGTCCAATTAACGCTGTAATTTTATTTTCATAAATATCCATATTTATGTTTTTTAATGCCTGAAAGCTGCCATAAAAAAGATTTAAATCTCTTACTTCAAATTTCTTTTCTAGGCTTTCTATCGTTTCATTTATCTGCATACGTTTTCTCCTTTTAGTTACCAAGCCTGCGGCTGATGAAATTTGCCGCTGTATTAATCAAAAGCACCATAAGTATCAATAATGCAGCTGTCGCATAGGTTTTTTCCCTCGACAAACCTTCCGATGCCAGCATATACAAATGCACTGCCATACTTCTTGTGGAATCGAAGATAGTGTTTGGAAGTTTTAGGGAGCCGCCTACGGTAAGCATAACTGCAGCAGTTTCTCCAACGGCTCTTCCGATTCCTAAAATGAGTCCTGTTAGAATTCCTGATTTACAACAAGGAAGTATAACCTTTATAATGGTCTGCCATTTGCTTGCTCCTAAAGACAGACTGCCTTCTCTGTAAGTCATAGGGACCGTCTTTAGAGATTCCTCAGTTGCTCGGACGAGTGTCGGCAATACCATCATGGATAAAGTGAGTCCTCCAGAAAGTACCGACCATCCCATTCCCAGAAATACAACAAAGAATGCAAAGCCAAACAATCCAAAAATAATAGATGGAATCCCAGCTAAAATTTCTGTAAAGAATCGGATGGTAGAAACGACTTTTCCTCCTTTGGCATATTCATTGAAATAAATAGCCGCTGCAACGCCAACCGGAGTTGCAATTACCATCGCAACAATTGTGATATAAATGGTACCGATAATGACAGAAAAAATACCGCCCTCTTTTCCCATCCTTCGTGGTTCCTGTAATAGAAACTCCCAGTTAATATGAGAAAGTCCATTTATTAAAATATATCCCACAATAACAATTAAACTTATAAGTGTAATCGCTGCTAAAAATCCTATAATTCCGTAAAACATCCCATTTTTAATGGATTTGTATTGATTTCGTTGTTTCAATCTCTCAGTCATTATTGTCCACCTCCCATTCTTTTCATCATAAGCTGTGCCAGAATGTTAAGCAGCATGATGATAACAAACAACACAATGCCTACAGCAAATAATGCTGATTGGTGAGTTGGTGTTGCATAGGACATTTCCATTGCAATCGTTCCAGTCAATGTTGCGACAGAGTCCAGCATACTTTTCGGTGCAACCGGCATATTTCCAGTAATCAATAATACTGCCATTGTTTCTCCGATTGCTCTTCCCATTCCCAAAATGACGGAAGATAAAATACCGGATTTTGCTGCGGGTATCAATACTTTTACTATGGTTTCTCGTTTGTTTGCCCCAAGTGCTAAGGATGCTTCTCTATATTCATGAGGAACGGCTGCCAATGAATTTTCCGAAATACTTACAACTGTCGGTAATATCATAATAGCTAAAATAATGGCTCCTGCTAATATGCTGAATCCGGTTGTGGTTGCTTCCGGTCTAAAAATTTGATAAATCGGTAGAAAATAAGTACGAATGGCTGGTACAAGCACCGCCAGTCCAAAGAAACCATAAACAACAGACGGAATTCCAGCTAAAAGCTCTACCGCACTTTTAAATATTTTCGCAATATTCGAAGGTAAAATTTCCACCAAAAAAACGGCACAGGCAATTCCTGTCGGAATGCCGATGATTAAAGCTCCAAATGTAACGGACAAAGTGCCCAAAATTAAAGGAAAAATCCCATACTGCCCATTCGTCGGTTTCCAATCCATTCCGAAAATAAAAGAAATAACCCCGTAATCCTTTAATACGGGAAGTCCGGAATGAAAAATAAAAACGGTAATCAATCCTACCGACAAAGTCGATAGGATTGCACAAATTAATATTATTTTTTCAATTACTTTTTCATATGATTTCATATTATTTCACCGGTATAAATTCCTCTGCTACAATAGATTGACCTTCTTCACTCATTACAAAGTCTACGTATGCTTGTGCTGCTTCAGAAAGATCCGCCCCGGTCACATAGATAAATGGTCTTGAAATTTTATAGGTTCCATCTACTACTGTTTCGGAAGAAGGTGCAACGCCTTCAACAGCTACAGCGGTTACGGTCTCATCAAGTGCTCCTAATGATACATACCCAATCGAGTTCGGTGTTGTAGCAACGGTTTGTTTTACTGCTCCAGTAGATGGTTGTACGATCGCTTGGGAAATGGTTTGATCAATTTCATTTCCGTTTTCATCCTTTGTAAGAACCTTTGTGATTTCTGTAAAAGCACCTCTCGTTCCGGAACCCTCTTCTCTAGTTACAACAACAATCTCAGCATCGTCACCACCTACTTCTTTCCAGTTTTTAATTTCACCGGTATAGATTTTCTGGATTTGTTCCAAAGTAAGATCTTTAACGGTACAATCCGGATTTACAACGACTGCAACACCATCCTTTGCAATAATCGTTTCCGTTTTTACGTATGCTTTTTCTTCTTCTTTAACCGGTCTGGAAAGTGCACCAAAATCTGCGATTGCTTGCTCAATGGATTTAATTCCCTGGCCGGAACCTCCTCCTTGTACTTCAACAGTGATATCCGGATACTTATCCATAAATACGTCTGCCAACTCTTCGGATAATGGCTGTACCGAAGTAGAACCAGCAATTACAACAGTCCCGCTCAATCCATTTCCATCGTTTTCTGACACGGTGTCATTACCACAACCAGTTAAAGCGACTGTCATTGTCATTGCAGCGATAAGTCCAAATACCAAAGTTTTTTTTGCTTTTAACATTTTTCATTCCTCTTTTCTTCTATCTTCTTTTTTGATTTACTTAATAAACCAACAAAGGATAAATTTTTAATTTCATTTTAGTATTCCCTTGCTTTAGCTTAATATTATCGATGTTTTGTTAAAGACAAATAATCTTAATGTTAAAAGAATGTTAAATCCAAAAATAAATGAATAAAAAAATATGATAATAAGAAACTAACAGTTTAGATTTTACAAAATCAGAATATTAGAATGGTTATTGTTTTCTTAAATTTCATGTGATACATTTGCTATAAAGATTAGTATTTGAATATGAAAAATCATAAAATTTATGAAAGTGGGTGCATATGCTTGATTGAAATACCATCAAATGAGAAATTGTCTCTGCTAATTGGCAGCGAAAAATTTAAAGTCTGGAACGAGCTTCGCAGTATGATTGATGAACTCTATGATATGGAACAATTGTGGAATAGTGGCGGGAAATCATGGGAATATGAATATAAATACCGTCGTGGTGGAAAGACTCTTTGTGCCTTATACGCAAAAGAAAATTGTTTTGGATTTATGGTTATTTTCGGAAAATATGAAAGGGAAAAATTTGAAGCAGATAGACAAAATTACTCTAACGCAGTTTGCGAGATATATGATAATACAAAAACCTACCATGATGGAAAATGGCTGATGTTTGAACTTGTTGATACTTCTTTGTTTGATGATATGAAAAAATTATTATCAATCAAACGAAAACCAAATAAAAAGTAAAATTTAAAGGCATAAAAAAAGGGGGATTATCGTTTAAAGATACCCCCCTTAATATTTAAATTTAATTTGTATTTGCTCGTTATATCGGCAATCTTACCGTAAATTTTGTTCCTTTCCCCTCTTCACTTTCGACCTTAATGTCACCGTCAAAAAGTGCAACGATGTGTTTTACAATAGCAAGTCCGAGTCCCGTCCCACCAACTTTTTGAGAACGAGATTTGTCGACACGGTAGAACCGCTCAAAAAGTCTTGGCAAATGCTCTTTTGCGATACCAATTCCATTGTCTTCTACCATAATATTTATCATTTCTTCCGATTTTTGTACGTCTATTTTTATTTTCCCATTTTCATGGGAGTATTTAACTGCATTTTCGATTAGGTTCAACATCATCTGCTTAAAACGGTCTCGATCCCCACCAATGTAGATCTCATATGGATAATGGGTTTCAACGGTAATACTTTTTTTCGCGATGACAGGTTCAAGGAAATTTATAATTTCATCAATTACTTCTTTTACGTTAATATCCGTATCTGTATTTATTTCTCTTCCGCTTTCTATATCGGATATCACTAAAATATCATTAATCAAACGCCTCAATCGTGCAGTCTCTACAGCGATGATATCTAGAAATTTCTTTCGAATCTGCGGATTCTCATCTGCACCATCCTGCAATGTCTCAACAAAACCAGTAATCGATGTTAATGGTGTTTTTAATTCATGTGTAACATTCGCCACAAATTCTCGTCGGATGTTCTCCGCTTTTTCCATCTCTTCGACTGCTAAATGTAATTTTTCTGCCATTTCATTCAGCGTCTCTCCAAGTTCCTGAAGCTCATCTTCTGTTTTGAACTCAACGCGGCTTGTATAATCTCCACCAGAAATTTTTCGGGCATGTTCTACCAAAGTTTTAATCGGTCTTGTTAGCCAAAAAGCAAAGATGATGCTGAGAATAATTGCAATGGCAATCCCTACCGCTGCTGATTTCAACGCTGCATCCTTCAGAAAATCTCCCATCATATCCAAACGGTCAATTTCCATAGCAACTCTAGTAATCAGTACCAGTTCACCGTTATCAACAAGATTTACCGCCACATATAAATATTCCTTGCCTAACGTACTGCTGGAACGATTGCTAGCTCCAAATCCCTTTTCTAAAGCCTTCTTGATTTCTTCACGATTTTTGTGATTGTCCATATTTACATAGTCTTCACCCATTAACGAGTCCGCTAATATTGTTCCGTCTACTTTCACAAAAGTAACGCGCTCTCCAATTTGCTCAGAAAACGTTTCTGCATAATAACCATAATCAATGATTAAGCCATGCTGCAAATCCTCTTCAATTGCCTTATTAATCAACTTGCAATAACTAAGCAGCTCTCCTTGTTTTTGATCTACCAAACTATCCATGTTTAAATGAAAGGAAAGATAACTAGTAATCATGACACTAATTAATATTAGGGATATGGATAACGTTAATATTTTTCGTTTCATCCGAGCCTCCTAACGGTTTAATACTTTTAAGGCATTTTATAGCCAATTCCACGTATTGTTTGAATGTACTTCCCTTCTTTATCGTCCTCACGTAATTTTTTTCGAAGGTAACGAATGTGAACATCGACGGTTCTGGTCTCTCCAACATATTCAAAGCCCCATATTCTATCCAATAACTGGTCTCTAGTAAAAACTCTTCCACGGTTCTCAGCTAAAGTTAACAGTAAATCAAATTCCTTTAATGTTAGTGTAATGATTTCTCCCTCTAGCTTGACCTCATGACGGAACTTATCAATAGTAAGATCATCTATTCTTATAATATCAGATGTCACTGCCTCTTGATTTGCCGGCTCATTTCCCTTTTGAGGTGCACGTCTAAGAACCGCTTTGATTCGTGCCATAAGTTCTCTTGTACTGAAAGGCTTTGCTAAATAATCATCAGCACCAAATTCCAAACCTAACACCTTGTCCACTTCATCACTTTTCGCAGTCAACATTATAATCGGTGTCTTATTCCCCTCTGCACGCAGCTCCTTACAAATATCATATCCGTTTTTTCCGGGCAGCATAATATCCAGTAAAATCAAATCCGGCATTTCTTTTCTTGCCACGTTTATGCCTTCAATTCCATCCTCTGCCATCAAAGCCTCATACCCATTCTGCTCCAAATGGTAGCTTACCAATTCTCGAATGTTTGGTTCATCTTCAATCATTAATATCTTTTGCATTACCTTCCACCTTTTTCATTTATCATCTATATCATTACACGTTCTATTATTTGCATTTATTATATGTGATATAGAAAAAAAATACAAATACAATACAGTTTCTTCCTGAATAGTCTTGAATATTCCAAGTAAATTTGTTATACTCAAAAAGTATTATGCGGGTGTAGTTCAATGGCAGAACATCAGCTTCCCAAGCTGAATACGAGGGTTCGATTCCCTTCACCCGCTCCAAAGAAAAAACAGACGTCCATCGGGCGTCTGTTTTTTCTTTTGGGTTGGCTTTGATAGTGGGGAATCGAAGATTCCGGTCGCCTTTTTTCCCAAATCTCAATCAGAGATTTGTTGGAAAAACGGACAGCGTAGTGACCGATCAGTCACGGAGGTACCCGCTCCATAAAACAGTATCACAACAAACTGAAGCTACCATACAGTGTGCAGGCTTCATTGTGCAATATCGAATAACGGATATAAAAAGAAAACACGGCGATACCTCTTTGATACCGCCGTTAGGCTATCTTTATTTTCTTTAGGCGCATAGCAATCCTGCCGCCTTAACAACGGTTTTTTTATTTACCGTCGGACAGAAGCTTTTTATCAGTCATGTCAATATAATCCGCTTTTGTCATACCATACAAATAGTAATCACAATAGGTATTTACCATTTTCCCGTCACGAATATATCCCTCACGCTTAAATCCTACTTTTTCAAGCGTTTTATATGACGCAACATTCAGAATGTGAACATCAGACCACAATCTTTGTAATTCTGTTTCTTCAAAGCAGAAAATTGCCACTCGTGCTAAGGCTTCCGTCATCAATCTGTTTCCTTGATAAGTCGGGGAAAGCCGAAACGCCACTTTTGCCATGCGGTTGTTTTCAATGAGGTATACCCACATCTCACCAATTACTTTGTTGTCCTTCTTAAGAACAATGCCCCAATGAAAACTTTTTGTTGGCTTTTCCTTTTTCTGAAAAAGCAACTCCGGGTTTAAGTCGCTCTTTCCGGGGCGTTTTCCCCAATATTGATATAATGAATTATCACTCAACCATTCTTTCAAATCGAAAACATCAGCAGGTTCTAGAGTACGCAATATCAGCCTTTCTGTTTCAAGAACAGGTTTATTGTGAATGTAATCTTGAAGTTTCATAAACCCTCCTTAAAAATTGAATACCTGTCCCCAATTAAAATAGCCGGATTCCTCTGTGCTTTTCGGCCACTTGCTACACCATGCAGGAACGCCGGGCGTTTCCACTCTATCAAAGCTTGGCGTATAAGGCTTTATATCAAGCACGGGTGTATCATCATTTGCGTCAATGAAAGTAACTCGAATAATCCCCTTGTCAAAATCAATATGGATAATTTCTGCCGCAGTTAAAGCAATCGGGTTAGGGCGTATCGGCGACCGTGTAGCAAAAATACCCATTGTTTCAGGCGCACCTTTATAGGGTTGTTCTGTTTGCAATATAGAACGGGATTGTTCATCATCACAATCGCTAAACCACCATATTACATTGATATGGTTAAATCCCTCTAATGCTTTTAGCCCCGAAATATACTCCGGCTTCAATTCGATAAATGCTCCATTGCTGTCATTCTTTACCTTTCCAATAGGTTTCAACTGATAATTTTCCATACCACACCTCCTTTTTGTTGTAAAACCAGTGTAATACCTCACACCATGTTAGATACAAGAAGAAAAATAAAAATACCCTGTTTTTTTGCAGGACACTTTACCTCCGCGCCAAAGGGATTTGGATT